>CAYHRC010000007.1:0-20763 GCA_964358565.1 uncultured Sphingobacterium sp.
CAATAAACAATACTGTATATAAGCAGATTGTTAAAAAAGAGTCCCGGTATTCCGGGACTCTTTTTTTATTTATAAATTTGCAGTACTATGTATTTTTTTAGAAAGCAAGATCCGGACAGGCCGACAAGTTTTAACCTGAAAGTTATGCATTATATTAATGTTACGGCTATCATCATATTTCTGGCGGGTATCATCTACAAATTGCTGGATTGGTTTGTATTCTAAGCTTGGATCTCATTATCTTGAATGAGGATCCCGTTATGAGATCATTTTAAAACCTAAAAGAAATTTTTTATGAAATCGGTCATACATACAAATAATGCCCCTGCCCCTATAGGCCCTTACAGCCAGGCAGTAAAAGCAGGCAATATGCTGTTTGTTTCCGGACAGATCGCTATCGATCCCATAAGCAACCAGCTTATTGTAGGAACAATTGAAGAAGAAGCAAAACGTGTCATGCAAAATATTCATGAGCTGCTTTCTTCTGCTGGCTTTAGCTTCGCGGATGTGATAAAAACAAGCATTTTTTTAAGCGATATGAAGCATTTCGCCGTGGTGAATGAAATCTATGGGTCATTCTTTCATGCTGATTTTCCGGCTAGAGAAACGGTTGCAGTTCTTGGGCTCCCAAAAAATGTAAATGTCGAGATTTCGGTCATTGCTTATAAAGCCTGAATTGAAATACAGCCGATTAAAGTATTTTCTGGCAGCAATCATTTCTGTTGTAATATGGGGTTTTTTTGCGATCCCTTTGCGAAAGATCCAGGCTTTTCCCGCACAGGAGATCCTGTATTACCGGATATTTACCTCCCTGATATTAACCTGGGTCTTTATTAGTTTATTCAGGAGGAAAAAGCTTAAAGCCGATATAGCTTATTTGCGATCTGAAAATAAATCCAGTCGTAAGAAAATAATAGGTTTAGGGTTTCTTGCAGGGATCCTGATAACGGGAAACTGGTTTACCTATATTTATGCTGTTAATAACGTTAGTTTAAAATCAGCTGCATTTGCCTATATGGTCTGTCCGCTAATCACAGCTGTAAGCGGGTTTTTAATCTTAAAAGAAAGCCTTTCCCGGCTTAAATTAGTTGCTTTGGGTATTGCCATGGGCAGTATCCTAATTCTCGCTCAGGGTTCTTTGAGAGAGGTTTTATGGTCTGTCTTTGTAGCAGCGTTGTATAGTTTTTATCTTACAATTCAAAAGGTATTGACTGGTATTGATAAATTTAATTTGCTTGGTGTGCATCTCATTATCGCCACCTTGCTTATGCTCCCCTTTTTTTTATTTCAATTTAAATCAATACCCCAGGACCCGGATTTCTGGTTGAATATTGTGCTTATTGCAATAGTATTCACTATTATCCCACTTTCCCTCAGCCTCTATGCACTGATCGGAATGCCATCTTCGACCCTTGGGATCATTATTTATATTAATCCGATCGTTGCTTTTGCTGTTGCCTTTTTCTATTTTCATGAAGGGATTAATTCCAATCAATTATATGCCTATTCTCTGCTGCTGGCAGCAGTAATAATATTTAACTGGGGTACGATTAAAGAATTATTTTTTAAAATACCAGCTCAGGACGATACCGGAAGTTTACCTACTAATCAGCATTGGCAGAAGAAATTTTAAAAACACCTGTTGAGTATTTGAAAGGCGTGGGTTCTCAGCGGGCTGACGTGCTTAGAAAAGAACTGGGTATATTTAAATATGAAGATCTTCTCCATCATTATCCTTTCAGATACATAGATCGTACAAGATTTTATAAGATTGGGGAGTTAAATCCTGATCTGCCTGCAGTTCAGGTCCTTGGACGCATCATTTCAAAACAGATATTAGGTGAAAAGAATACAAAACGGCTTGTTGCCCAATTCAGGGATGATACCGGCAGTATGGAACTGGTATGGTTTCAAAGTATCCGGTGGATCGATAGGATCCTGCATCCCGGTTTGGTATTTATCGTTTTTGGTAAACCCTCTGTTTTTAATGGCAGGATCTCAATTTCACACCCGGAATTAGAATTGTATCAGGCAGCTGCAGTTAATAAGGGAAATCTTACACTTCAGCCGGTATATAGTTCTACGGAAAAGTTGAAGCAATTTAACCTCGATAGTAAGGGAATACAAAGGATCCAGGCCAATTTAATTGATCAGGTGATCAGACAGATTGAAGAAAACCTTCCTGATGAGGTCCTGAAAAGTCACCATTTAACCAGCAGACAAAAGGCATTATTTAACATACATTTCCCCGATAATGCTGAGCTTCTCAGATCTGCAGAGCGCCGTCTAAAGTTCGATGAGTTGTTTTTTATACAATTAAAACTCTTAAGAAGTAAGTTGCTCAGAACTCAGAAATTCAAAGGGCTTGTATTTAGCAATGTTGGCGAGAAGTTTAATACATTTTATTCGGAAAAGCTGCCCTTCGACCTCACTGATGCACAGAAAAGGGTGATCAGGGAGATCAGGTATGATACCCAGCGGGGCGTGCAAATGAACCGCCTGCTGCAGGGTGATGTAGGGAGCGGTAAAACAGTTGTAGCTTTAATGATGATGCTTCTGGCGATAGATAATGGATACCAGGCATGTATCATGGCTCCTACTGAGATCCTGGCTCAACAGCACTATCATTCTATAAAAAGCCTCCTGGGCGATGATCTTGTTAATGTTGACTTGCTTACCGGTTCAACACTACGGAAAGCAAGAAGGCTATTGCACGAACGGCTGGAGAGCGGAGAGATGCATATTCTTGTTGGCACCCATGCCCTTATAGAAGATGCTGTCCAATTCCAAAATCTGGGACTGGTTGTCATTGATGAACAGCATCGTTTTGGAGTTGAACAGCGTGCAAAGCTTTGGCGTAAAAATGTTATCCCTCCTCATGTATTGGTTATGACAGCAACACCTATTCCAAGGACCCTTGCCATGACCCTTTATGGTGATCTGGATATATCGGTAATAGATGAGCTTCCGGCAGGAAGAAAACCTATAAAGACGATACATTTGTACCATAGTCAGCGTTTAAGGATGTTTGGCTTTTTGCGGGAGGAGATAGCTAAGGGAAGGCAAATATATATCGTGTATCCTCTTATAAAAGAAAGTGAAAAACTTGATCTTTTGTATCTGGAAGCAGGAATAGAAGCGATATCAAATGAATTTCCATTGCCAGAATACCGGATCAGTATAGTCCATGGTAGATTAAGTGCCAGGGAAAAAGCTTTCGAAATGCAGCGCTTTGTGAAAGGAGAAACACAGATTATGGTTGCAACAACAGTGATCGAAGTGGGTGTTAATGTTCCAAATGCAAGCGTAATGATCATTGAAAATGCCGAGCGTTTTGGATTATCCCAGTTACATCAGTTACGCGGCCGTGTGGGTCGCGGGGCGGAACAATCTTTTTGTATATTGATGTCCGGAAATAAGCTTAGTTCCGATGCAGGGATCAGGCTTGATACCATGGTACGTACAAATGACGGCTTTGAGATAGCCGAAATTGATCTTAAGCTCAGGGGGCCGGGTAATATCGAGGGTACTCAACAGAGTGGTGTTCTCGATCTGAAATTGGCTGATCTTGCCCTGGATCAGCAGCTTTTGATCGAAGCACGGAAAACGGTCATTCAGATCCTTGAAAACGATCCGGAATTAAAGGAAGGAAAAAATCTTTTATTACGACAATATTTTGAGCGTAAATCCGGCGGCATCAGCTGGGATAAGATCTCCTGAGAAAAAATTTAACAATTAAATTTAACCTGGTATCAATTTATGAAATTTTTTAAAATCCTTTTTTCAGTCCTGTTCCTTGCCGGATCTGTACTTGCACAAAATCCGGATTCTTTGAGTATTCGTAAAATATATGATGAAGCTTTAGCCAATGGACAAGCGTATACCAACCTTGAATACCTTTGCAAGAAGATCGGCCCCAGGTTAAGCGGATCGGCAAATGCACAAAAAGCGGTTGACTGGACCAAAAAGGTAATGGAAGCCTACGGTTTTGACCGTGTTTATTTGCAGGAACTTATGGTTCCGCATTGGGAGCGCGGGGCAAAAGAAGTCGCATATATTATGGAAGGGAAAACAAAAATCCCTGTTCCTGTAGCAGCTCTCGGTGGTTCCGTTGCAAGTCCGGCAAATGGGATAACCGCACAGGTAATAGAAGTGCAAAATTTTGATGAACTCAAAGCTTTGGGTGAAGCAGGCGTAAAAGGGAAGATCGTGTTTTTTAACCGCCCTTTTGATCCAAAGCTATTCAGTACATTCGAGGCATACGGCAATGCGGTTAATCAACGCGGACTTGGTGCTGCTGAAGCTGCGAAACTGGGTGCAGTTGCCGTAATTGTAAGATCAATGACAAATATCATTGATGATAATCCCCATACGGGAGGTATGCGTTATGAGGAAGGGGTGACAAAGATACCAGCTGCTGCCATTAGTACCCGGGCAGCCAATTTACTTAGTCAGAAATTGAAACGTAAAACTTCCCCTGCAATATCTTTCTTTTTAAAGCAAAACTGCAAAATGCTGTCTGATGCCGTTTCATACAACGTAATTGGTGAGATCCGCGGTAGCGAAAACCCGGAAGGTATAATTAGCGTTGGAGGACATCTTGATTCCTGGGACCTGGCGGAAGGTGCCCATGATGATGGTACAGGCGTCATGCAATCCATAGAAGTTTTGAGAATTTTCAAGGCTCTTAAGCTCAGACCAAAGAACACTATCCGTGCGGTTATGTTTATGAATGAAGAAAATGGCTTAAGGGGCGGCTTAAAATATGCAGAAATAGCAAAACGAAATAATGAAAAGCATATAGCTGCAATTGAATCTGATGAAGGGGGATTTACACCAAGAGGCTTTACTATTGAGGATGCACCCGGTGCAGTAAATCATTTTTCGGGATGGAAACATCTTCTGGAACCGTATAAAGTAAGTGATATTTCCACGGGAGGAAGCGGTGCAGATATCGGACCATTGAGAAATATTCCAGGTACGGTATTAATCGGTTTCAAACCTGATTCGCAGCGGTATTTTGATGTACATCATGCGAGCAGCGATGTATTTGAGAACGTTAATAAACGAGAATTGGAACTTGGTGCAGCATCTATGGCTGCACTCGTATTTTTGATTGATCAGTATGGCACAAAATAGCATTATTTGTTTTTATCTGGATTGTTTAATGATAGAGATTGAATTTAAATCAATATGAACAAAACCGGAACATTCCGAACTGATCCTTTTATTGCCCTGCGTTTTCCGGAGTTCCGTTCGTACATAGCGATGCGGTTTCTGTTCACCTTTGCTTACCAGATACAGGCTGTGGTGATCGGATGGCACATTTATCAGCTTACAAAAGATCCTTTATCCCTGGGTCTTATTGGACTTGCTGAAGCCATTCCATCCATTGGTGTAACACTTTATGGAGGTTATGTTGCTGATAAATCGGATAAAAAGAACTTACTGGTCCGGATCATTTCAGCTATGCTATTGTGTTCCATAGTCCTTGCCCTGGTAACCACAAAAGAAGCGATGACACATTTATCTCAGGGGCTTGTAATCATCATTATTTATGTAATGATATTTTGTATTGGCATTGCCCGCGGATTTTACTCGCCAACAGCATTTTCTTTGATGGCTCAGATTATTCCGAAAGAGCATTACCCCAATTCCTCAACATGGAACAGCGGAAGCTGGCAGGCAGCCTCGATCATCGGGCCGGCTGCAGGAGGTTTGTTATATGGTTTTAGCGGGATCACATCATGTTTCATAGTGATAGTTTCATTTATGGTCCTGGCCCTGGGGAGCATCTTGTTTTTCGTTAAACACCACCCGGCTCATTATGTGCCTAAAGAAAGTATTTATAAAAGCCTGCAGGAAGGTATCCGGTTTGTTTTCAAAAGCAGAATGATTTTAGGGGCCTTAAGCCTTGATATGTTCTCCGTATTTTTTGGCGGGGCAGTAGCCCTCATGCCTGTATTTGCTAATGATATCCTTAAAGTAGGTTCAGAAGGACTGGGAATTATGCGTGCAGCACCGGCGCTTGGTGCGGTACTGACGATGTTCGTGATGGCTCGCTATCCCCCTATGAATAAACCATGGCGCAATCTTTTAATGGCAGTTGCCGGCTTTGGGATATCGATCATCTGTTTCGGCCTTTCACGTAATTTTTATTTATCCCTGGTGTGTCTCTTTTTTGAAGGCGCATTTGACAGTGTCAGCGTGATTATCCGCTCTACCATTCTGCAGATATTAACACCTGATGAAATGCGGGGGAGGGTGTCAGCTGTAAATTCAATGTTTATCGGATCATCCAATGAGATAGGCGCATTTGAATCGGGGGCTACCGCAAGATTAATGGGAACGATTCCATCAGTTCTTTTTGGCGGCTCGATGACGCTCGTCATAGTTTTAATCACATATTTAAAGACCAGAAGGCTTGTGCCTTTAGGCCTTAAGCAGATTCATCCCGATTAATTCTTTGATTCCTGCCCACGATCAGATAGATCAGCGAACCCAGCACAGGCGCGATAAGTATCACGATAAGCCACAACAACTTGGTATTTGTTGGCAGACTACTTTTAAAAAGGTCCATCAGTGCAATCACGAAAAGAATTATAGTAATTGCAACAAGGACAAAGGCGAAAATTCCGAGGGCAAAATCGGAAATACCTCCCAGGGAAAGCAACATTAATAATGTGTTCATAATCTTATATTTACAGCCTTGTAAAAAAAATTACTGATCTCCAGATCGCTTAAAGGAGTTAAAATCCCGGGAATGCTAACGTATTAGTATTGTAAAAATGGTTTAAAATCGCTGGTACTTGCCCCATAGTAGATAGATCACGGAACCCAGTACCGGTGCGATGAGTATCACGATAAGCCACAATAATTTTGTATTGGTCGGAAGAGTACTTTTAAAAAGGTCCATGAGTGCCAGCACAACAAGGATGAACCATAAAATCCAGAAAATAAAGTGGAAGAATCCTCCGAGGAATAGAAAAATAGCTAAAGTTATCATAATGCTTTTTGTTTACGACCCCAGAAAAGATATACAACTGCCCCCAGGTAAGGTGCTATCAGGATGAAAAGGATCCAAAGAATTTTTTCCATCGTCGTCAGATTTGGTGATCTGACAGTATCGATAATGGCAAAGGGTATGATCAGCAGCAGAGCAATGACAGCAAATATGATTATTGCCCATTCCCATGTTCCTAATTGAAGTAAAAATGCAGAGACCATCTGAAATCCCCTTTCTTGTTAGTACCGGATAAATTCCTGTATTCAATAAATATACAAAAAGCCTTAAACTTCTATGCTGTGTTTTTCTCCTATTTGCTGGCGCCACATGGCATAATATAAACCTTTTTCCGTCAGCAGTTCCTCATGCCGGCCCGCTTCGATAATAGACCCCATTTCCAGGACAAAAATCTTATCTGCATGCATAATGGTTGACAAGCGATGAGCTATGAGGATGGTGATATGATCACTAATTACTGAAACATTGCGAATGGTCTCTGTGATTTCTTCTTCAGTAAGGGAATCAAGTGAGGACGTTGCTTCATCAAAAACCAGGATATTTGGCTCACGTAAGAGTGCCCTGGCAATTGATAAGCGTTGCTTTTCGCCTCCGGAGACTTTTACACCGCCTTCTCCAATGATAGTATCAAGGCCCTTATCTGCACGTGCAAGCAGGTTCTGGCAGGCAGCTCTATTTAATACTCTCATGCAATCTTCATCGCTTGCATCTGGCCTGACAAAGAGCAGGTTTTCCCGAATTGTCCCGGAAAATAACTGAGTGTCCTGGGTTACAAAGCCAATCTTTTCGCGTAACTCATCCAGGTCGATATCTGTACCAGGAATATTATTATATAGCACCTGTCCGCTTGCAGGATGGTAGAGTCCGACAAGAAGCTTAACCAGGGTTGTTTTTCCCGAGCCCGATGGGCCAACAAAAGCGATCGTTTCACCCTTAAAAGTTTGGAATGAAATGTTTTCAAGTGCATTCCTGTTGGCCGACTGGTGCCTGAAACTGACAGAGTCGAATTTGAGGCTGTTAATGGGACCTATTTCAACGGGATTTAAAGGTTTCTTTTCTTTCGGAGTGTTAAGGATACTTTTAAAGTTATCAAGGGAGACCTCAGTTTCCCGATAAATATTAATGATATTCCCAAGTTCCTGCAACGGACCAAAAATGAAGAATGAATATATAAAAAGGGAGAAAAATTCCCCAACGCTGATCCTGCCTGCAAATATCAGATAAAGCATAAGCAGCAATATCCCATTGCGCAATAAATTAACAAGGGTACCCTGTATAAAACTCAGGCTCCTGACATATTTAACCTTTTTGAGCTCGAGCTTTAATATTTTTTCGGTGGTATTGTTAAGCCGCTTGATCTCCTGGCTGGACAAACCCAGACTTTTAACAAGTTCTATATTGCGAAGTGATTCGGTAGTTGAGCCCGCAAGGGAAGTGGTTTCACTGACAATAGTTTTCTGAACAATTTTAATTTTTTTACTAAGTACAGAGCTTATCCCTCCCAATATCGGAATAACTGAGATGTAGACCACTGCAATTGACCAGTGGATGTTGATCGCATAAATAAATACGAAAGTTACACCCACGAGTGATGTAAAAACAATATTGATGAGTGCAGTGATGAGCTTTTCGGTGTCTGTTCTAACTTTTTGAAGTATACCTAAGGTTTCGCCGCTTCGCTGATCTTCGAATACAGAATATGGAAGTTCCAGGGAATGAGCCAAACCGTCAGAGTAGATCTTTGCACCCAGGCGTTGTGTAATAACATTTACGTAATAATCCTGAAAGTTCTTGGCGATCCGTGATATCATAGCTACTCCCATTGCAGCCAGAATAAGGACTCCTGCTCCTTTAAAAAATTCTTCGGTGGTGTATTCCCGATAACGGGTTACATAAGTATCTATAATCTTTCTGAATATCCATGGATCCAGTAAGGAAAAGATCTGGTTAACCGCTGCAAGCAGGAGTGCTAAAGCAATAAGCCCTTTATAATTCTTTAAATACTCTGATAATAATTTCATGATCTTTAAAATTAAAAAAGGGAACAATGCAAAGCCTTATTCCCTTTCCATTACCATTTATTTAAAATTAAACAGTCATGATATCTTTTTCTTTGACTTCCATCAGGTGGTCAATTTTAACTATATAACCATCAGTAAGTTTTTGTACTTCTGTCTCACCGATTTTTATCTCATCATCAGAAACGCCTTCTGCTTTTGAGCGCTTGATTTTTTCGTTGGCATCTTTACGGATATTTCGCACTGCAATCCGCCCTTTTTCTGCCTCTTCTTTTACTTTCTTTACCAGATCTTTCCGGCGTTCTTCTGTAAGTGGAGGAACGTTCAACCGGATAACAATTCCGTCATTTTGCGGGTTAAGCCCGATATTGGCTTCCATAATAGCACGTTCAATCGGTATAAGCATCGTTTTTTCCCAGGGTTGTACAACCAGAGTGCGTGCATCAGGAGTATTAACTGTTCCAATTTGATTTAAGGCAGTTGGAGTGCCATAATAATCAACATAAATGCCATCCAGCATAGATGGCATGGCTTTACCAGCGCGAATTTTCACTAATTCATTATCACAAAACTCAATGGCTTTTTCCATATGAGATTTTGCGTCATTTAATTGTTTCTGTATCAGGTCGTTCATATTAGCTCTGTTCGATCAGTAAAAATAATTAAAATCCTGTTATTCTTAGATTTTTACAATTTCTATATTTCTCAACGATATTTAGTTATTAACTAACTAAGGTGCCGATAGACTCACCTTCAACTAAACGCATTAAATTGCCCGGTTTATTCATATCAAAAACAATAATTGGCAGATTGTTTTCCTGACATAAAGTAAAGGCGGTCATATCCATAACGTTCAGGTTGTTTTTGTAAACTTCTGCAAAGGATATTTCTTCATACTTGCTGGCTTCAGGATTTGTAAGCGGATCTGATGTATAAATTCCATCAACACGGGTACCTTTTAAGACCACGTCTGCATTGATCTCCACAGCTCTTAATGATGCCGCTGTATCTGTAGTGAAATATGGATTTCCGGTTCCGGCACCGAATATTACCACCCGCCCTTTTTCCAGGTGACGTACTGCCCGGCGACGGATGAATGGCTCGCAAATCTGCTCCATTTTAATGGCTGTGAGTAAACGGGTTTTAATACCAGTTTTTTCCAGTGCATCCTGAAGGGCCATACTGTTTATAACTGTAGCTAACATGCCCATGTAATCTGCCTGAACGCGATCCATGCCAGCTTTTTCAGCACTAAGTCCACGGTAAATATTACCACCTCCAACTACCAGGGCGATTTCAATCCCCTTAGTATGCACGGCATAAATGTCTTTCGCATATTGCGCCACACGGTCTATATCTATTCCGTATTGCTTTTCGCCCATTAATGCTTCACCACTTAACTTTAGCAGGATACGTTTGTACTTCATGTGTAGAGAAATTTTATAAAGGTATTAAAATATTTTAGTTCCGAATCCCGGAAAGGTAGGTGCTGTGATATCCGAGCTTTTCGTTGAAGACAATTATATCAGCTTTATAATCAGGCTTTAACATTCCTCTATGCTCATCACCCATCAGGCGGGCAGGATAAGTTGAGGCCATACGCAATGCCTCTTCAAGTGAAATCCCCACCCTGGACACACAATTTTCAACTGCTTTCAGCATACTCAGGCATGAACCTGAAAGTGTTCCATCAGGCATGGTATACCGATCGCCGGTAAATACATGCTGATAAGTCCCTTCATGGGCTACTGTAACAGCGTCAGTGATCAGAAATAACCGGTCGCCCAGTTCACGTTTTGCCAGTTCGATCATCGGGAAACTAACATGGATCCCGTCGGCTACTATGCTGGTATATGGTTTGAGTTTGAAAATGGCAGGAACCAGGCCCGGCTCGCGGTGATGAATAGGCGGCATGGCATTGTAAAGATGCGTTGCAGCCTGAACCGGATTATTCAAAAAGGAAAGGGCTTCTTCATAAGTAGCATTACTGTGCCCTGCAGAAATGATAATATTATTGGAATAGAGATAATCCATTAATTCCCTGTCCTGAAGCTCGGGAGCTATGGTCATCATTTTCAGCTCACCTTCAGCCCGTTCTACCCAGTTTTTAACTTCCTGTAAAGTTCCCTTTTTTATAAATTGTTCGGGGTGAGCCCCTTTGCGTTTTGGATTAAGATAGGGTCCTTCCAGGTGAATGCCAAGGAAATTGCCTTTAGCTTTTTTACGATATTCTTTTGCTGAATCGATTACTTTTAACACTACATCGACGCTGTTTGTTGCAGCTGTCGCAAAAAAACCGGTTGTTCCCTGCGCCAGGAGGTCATTCTCCAGTTGTTCCAGTCCTTCAACGCTTGGCTGGGCACCAAATAGTTTACCTCCGCTGCCATAGATCTGAAGATCTATTAAACCCGGAGCAACATTTAATCCTTTAAGGTCAATAAGCTGGAAATCGGAAGGGATTTGGGAAGGGTCTGTGATCGAATCGATCAGACCATCCCTGATCAGGAGGGCTTTATTTTCTAATTTTTCTTCTCCGGTAAATAATGTAGCGTTTATAAGTGCAGTATTTGTTTTCATCTGTTGCATTTTGTTTTAGCTGTGATGAAGCTTGCATGAGCTTTAGCTATATTTTATAGGAGGTAAGCTCATGCAGGTCCCGCACAAAAAATATTCAGGCAAAAAAAATCCTCTCCGTTTTGGAGAGGATTAAAATATTAAGCTCCTAACTGAACCCGCTTAAATGCGGTTACGGTGAGGCCTTTATCTACATCATTTAGAAACTGGGCTACAGTTCTAGATGAGTCTTTTACGAACTCCTGATTTAATAAAGTTGAATCTTTGTAAAACTTATTCAGTTTACCGGCAGCGATCTTTTCAACCATTTCTTCCGGTTTACCTTCTGCACGGATCACATCTTTAGCGATCTCTAATTCGCGTTCGATAGTATGGGCATCAACATCACCTTTATCAATTGCAACAGGGTTCATTGCTGCGATCTGCATTGCCACACTTTTACCAACTTCATCAGCTGAAGCAGGATTAGCGCTTAAAGCAACCAAAACACCTAAGCGGTAGTTTCCGTGGATATAAGCAATTACCTTTTCGCCGGTAACAGTTTCAAACTTAGAAATACCAACTTTCTCGCCGATCTTGCCGGTTTGAGAGATGATGGTATCAGATAATTTCTCACCATTAAGATCAAGATTAAGCAGCTCTTCAAGTGATGAAGGGTTTTTCTCGACAGCAAGGTCAGCAATGCTATTTGCAAATGCAATGAAATCAGCATTCTTAGCAACGAAATCAGTTTCGCAATTGAATTCTACAACCACACCACGTTTTCCATCGGCTGTTGTTTTTGCGATAACTACTCCTTCATTGGATTCACGATCCTGACGGCTGGCAGCAACTTTTGCACCTTTTTTACGCAGGTAATCAATAGCAGCTTCAAAATCGCCGTTAGCTTCGATCAATGCTTTTTTACAATCCATCATACCGGCTCCGGTTTGCTGGCGTAATTTATTTACATCTGCGGCAGTAATTTGTACTGTAGACATGTTATTTCCTTTTTAGCCCCCTCGATCCCTCCGCCCCAGGCGGAGGGAGTAAAGAGAATTTTTTATTAAAATCTAAAATTTCATTGCGCCCTCTCCTTCGGAGAGGGTTGGGGTGAGGCCCCTATTATTCTTCGCTTTTAGCCTCAGGTTCAGTTTCAACTGCTACGCCTTCAGGACTTGCCGACTTGCGGGTACGTTTTCCCGGAGTAGCTGGTTCGTCTTTAGCTTCGCCTTCAGTATCCACTTTAGCTTTTGCAGCTGCAGCTTCTTTATCTGCTTCTTCTTCCTTCTCACGCTTGCGCTCATCCAATCCTTCGTGGATAGCTTTCATGATAACATCTGTGATCAATGTGATTGATTTAGTGGCATCATCATTCGCCGGAATTGGGAAATCGATGTTTGAAGGGTCAGAGTTGGTATCAACCATTGCAAAAGTTGGGATGTTTAATTTCATCGCCTCAGCAACAGAAATATGCTCTTTCTTAACGTCGATAATAAATAATGCAGCAGGTAAACGGTTCAGATCAGCAATACCTCCTAAAAGGGATTCCAATTTGATACGCTCACGCTGTATCATTAATTTTTCTTTCTTCGATAATACATCAAAAGTACCGTCTTTAGTCATCTTATCGATATTAGACATCTTTTTGATCGATTTACGAACTGTAGCAAAGTTAGTTAACATACCACCTAACCAACGTTCGGTTACATAAGGCATGTTTACAGAACGCGCCTGCTCAGCAACAATATCTTTAGCTTGTTTCTTGGTAGAAACAAATAAGATCTTGCGGCCTGATTTTACGATCTGTTTGATCGCAGAAGCAGCTTCTTCTAATTTTGTTAAAGTTTTATTTAAGTCTATAATATGGATGCCATTACGCTCCATGAAAATGTACGGTGACATTTTTGGATCCCATTTGCGGGTAAGGTGACCAAAATGTACACCTGCATCCAATAAATCCTGATATGTTGTTCTTGCCATTGTCTGATCCTCCTGAGATTAACGTTTACTAAATTGAAATTTCTTACGGGCTTTCTTACGACCTGGTTTTTTACGCTCAACCATCCGGTCGTCGCGGGTCATAATGCCTTTAGCTCTCAATGCAGGTTTTTTCTCTGGATCCAGCTCTACAATAGCTTTGGCGATAGCTAAACGAACAGCTTCTGCCTGTCCTTTAACGCCGCCGCCTGCAACGTTCACAGTTACATCGAATTTTCCTGTTGATTCAGAAACTTCGGTTGACTGCATAACGATGTATTGTAATGGCAATGTTGGAAAATACTCCTTGTAATCTTTACCGTTAACGATAATGTTGCCGCTTCCATCTGTTAGATAAATGCGTGCAACTGCTGTTTTTCTTCTTCCTGAAGTGTTTGTAGTTGACATTTCTCTTGATTATGGTTTAATGGTTGTAGGATTTTGCGCTGCATGCGGATGTTCTGAACCTGCATAAACGAACAGGTTTTTGTACAATGCACGGCCCAAACTGTTTTTAGGTAACATACCACGTACAGCCTTCTCTACCACGCGGGTAGGATGCTTCGCCATTAACTCTTTTGGAGAAATGAATTTCTGCCCACCCGGATAACCGGTGTAAGAAACATATTGCTTTTCAGCGAACTTGTTTCCTGTGAGTTTAATTTTGTCTGCATTGATAATGATCACATTATCTCCGCAGTCTACGTGTGGGGTGTACGATGGCTTGTTTTTCCCCCTGATCATCATTGCGATCTTAGAAGACAAGCGCCCCAAAATCTCGCCCTGAGCGTCAACAACTACCCATTCCTTGTTGACGGTCGCTTTGTTGGCAGAGACAGTTTTGTAACTTAACGTATTCACTTGCTTGAATTTAAATTATTTAATAAATTGTATTCGCCCTAAAATTAGGGACTGCAAAGATAGGTTTTTTTGCTGAATTGGCAAGGGCTTAGGAAGAAAAAATTGACAATTGAGGGAGACAATTGACAATGAAGGGTATTTTACGAATGGAATTGCTGATACTTATTAAACCCCAGTGACTCTTCAGGCGCCATGTCATCCTGAAGCCGCCCTTCGCGGCTGAAGGAACTTATTGAAGATGGAAGGATCTAATTGGAAAAGCCTGTTATGTATACAAAAATTTAGGAGATTACGCTGAAGTTATTAAAAATAGATATTTATTTTTCTGTCCATTTATAATTTCCAAAGAGACTTATGTTCAAGATAAGTTCTTTGATTTCAAGTGGTTTAGTCCAATTACGATGAATCATTCTATGGCAATTTGAACAAACGGGAACTAAATTTAAAATTGCATCAGCAATTTTTTTATTAAGATCTTCATCAATATACATATAAACTGGTTTGGTATGATGTAGCTCTATAAAACCTTCACCGATTTCACCATAAAAACGTTTAAAATCAAATCCGCAAGATTTGCAGCAAATATGCCCATCCGAACTAACATAATGTTCAAAGGCTGCATCTCTTAACTTTTTAGATCGCTCGTAGACTGTAGCACTAATTTGCTTTTTATAGCCTTCCCGTATCAAAGTATCTTCGTCAATGTACGCTAAAGGCCTTTTATCCTTTATTGATTTAGAGAAATCTTCAAGTACCTCTTTAGTATCTTCCCATTGAAAATCATTGGCAATAATGCTTTTTAAGAAGTCAAAGTTTTCATTTAATAATTCGTATCCATTTTTATTTATAGTAAAAATTCCATTTTTGTAATCGGCTAAATTGCCATATTTCTGAAAAGTATCGTGTGATTTAAGATTGCGTACTTTTTGAGAAAATTTGCTGTCTCCTCTGCTTGCATTCATTACTAAATCAGCTGGTGAAGGTTTTAAAATTACCTCGAGTTGCTTTATTAAATTAGTCGTTGAAATTGATTTCTCCTCTGAAATACTCATCAGGTACAATGAGGGTAATATCAATTGTCGCTCTGAAATTGTCTGGGCCATATCAATAATTAGTGATCATCAAATGTTCCACATTCTTATCATT
Source organism: uncultured Sphingobacterium sp. (assembly GCA_964358565.1). GTDB lineage: Bacteria > Bacteroidota > Bacteroidia > Sphingobacteriales > Sphingobacteriaceae > Daejeonella. The sequence goes on from CAYHRC010000007.1 coordinate 15,583, forward strand.
CCTGTTCATAAAGCTAACCAGATAAGTTTTATCAAATGACCTGATATTCAACCCCGTATTATTGTACAGTCCAAGAATGAAGTCTGTGTTTTTAATAATCATCATCCATTTGGACTCACATTTATTTGCCAAGTAGTTTGCCAGTCTGATTTGATCGGCCTTCGTAAATTCATTTTTCGCATAAGTGCTGAATTCACTGTCGTAGGGCGGGTCTAAAAAAATAAAATCATTTTTTCCAGGGATGTGTTTCTCGAAAAAAAATTCAAAATCTTCGTTTTCTATGGCGGTTCGTTCGAGATGTGATCTGAGCGCCCGCGTCTTTAAATAATCGACCTTCTTTTGAAAGTTTTTTCTATTGTATGCAATGCCGCCATAAGGAACATTGAAATCCCCGTTAGAATTGTAACGGAACATTCCGCTATAAGCAAAGTTTCTTATAAACAGGAAAATAGCTGACTTAAATGCATTGTTAACCTTATACTTTTTGGTGTTATTGTAAATATGCCTGAAGTGCATATAATATGCACTCTTTAGGGCTGTTTCTATATTGTCCAGTATATCATTGTCGGAAAGCAAATGTTTTATCCTTTCAAGCTCTTTCATTCGCTTTATCTTACGGATCAAATTGATTTTAATTTCCTTTATAAAATTCTCAATGTTGAAATTAAACATTGAGAACATATCATTAAAGCATTCGGAATGTGTTGTTATAAATTCGAATAGCATGTTCTTTAATTCACTTTCTTCGATCTTATCCTGAGAATATGCTTTATAGGTATGAATGAAAAAATTGATATTATTTTCAATAAGACTTCCAAGCATTTCCCAATTGTCAATTATCTTGTCAAGTGCTTCGAAAAATAATTCTCTGTTAGTATTAGTAATGCTTCGATATAAACTAATTAATTCTTCAGATTTATCATTAATGAAATAATTATCCGCTTGAACGGCTGTGTAAACTGCACCACCACCCACGAATGGTTCATAGTAATCAACAAAATTTTCAGGAAGATTTGGAATTATATACTTCAATTCCTGTTCTTTTCCACCAGCCCATTTTAGGATGGGAGAAAGCTTTCTAGTGTCAATATAGCTGCTAACACCAAGGCTCGTCTGCGCATATGTTTCTGTTAATTCCTGCACTGCATTCTTCATTCTTCAAATTTACTCCTTTATCTCGTCTTTCTTATGGTAGTCCCTATGAAGTTTTGAACAGGATAATGGTTATAACATTTCAATACTTCTGGGTCAAATCTCAACTCTTTAGTGCCCTGCAATGATTTTGAGTACTTAGGAATTTCACGCTTCAATCCCCTCAACTTCATCTTCACATGCTTGACACTTCCATCCGCCTCAAATTCCATTTTATCAATATTGGTCATCAGATGGTCCCTTCCCAAGTTTGGAATAGGCCTGCGGTGATTAACTATGAACCATTTATGTTGATCACGGAGTTATGGCCAGCGCCGGTGGCTAGGGCCTTGTCGGGCTGGTGTTCACTTTTTTGAACGGCTCGGTTGCTTTATTGGCCATGGCATAGGCTGCTTATTAGAAGTCGTTGCCACATGAACAGTCCTTAGATATAACCCTGGGAAGTAATTACTTCTAGATGTTGCCAACTTCTCAAGGTACGAAACCGGTAAAATCAGAAAACAGAAGTCTGTAATTTGACATAGGCTTTAAAAAAATCAGTTGTCATGGTGTCATCGTGAACACTTATTGAATTGAAAGATCTGTTTAATAAATTTAAATCGCCAAATGGAATGCCATAGATATATTCATTGCCCCAAAGAATTGACTTAGCTTTAACAATATACCCAACAAGAGTATTATCTTTTCCAAGTTTTACCAGCGGGATAAAATCAAATGAATAGGTATTATTAATGAAACGCCCTGTTACTTAACTGATAACTCATAACAGGTAACCCATAAACCCCTAAAATCAATTTCCCCCCAATATGACAGATGCATTTTTACCATTCCCCATTATTATGACCTTGGCATTGGGTGAAAGTGCGATCTCTTTTTGGGCTTTGATCGATTCGTACTGAAGCTGTTTATCACTTAAACCTGTGGATAATATTCGCTGGTAATCTGCGATACCCTGTGCTTCCACGCGTTTTCGCTCAGCTTCCTGTCTCTCCTTCTGGAGAACAAAGGTCATTTTCTGAGCATCCTGTTCAGCATTTATCTTTGATTCGATGGTTGTTTTTACGGATGCGGGCAATGTGATATTTCTTACCAGCAGTTGCTCAAGTTCAAGCCCTCTTTTCATAAAGCTCTTGCTGATGGTTTGTGATATTTTATTCTGAAATTCTTCACGTTTACTTGAATATAATGCGACTGCATCATATGCTACCGCATTATCCCTGATCGCAGTTCTGGCAATAGGCCTGACGATCTTATCCAGGTAGTCTGTGCCAATTGTACGCAGGATCTGCGGGGCGGCAGAGGGGTTTACTTTAAATAAAACAGAAAGATCGATGATCACTTCCAGGCCATCCGCTGATAGTACCCTGATGGCATCATCTCCGGATTTAGTGCCTTCGTCCGTAACACCAGACATCGTATAATTCTGTGTTTTTACATCAAAGGGAGTAACCTCAACCAAAGGGTTAACCACATTTAATCCACTGTAGAGAACATCCGGGTTCACTTTACCAAAAAGCGATGTTACTCCTACCTGGCCTGCATCTATTACTTTGAACATAGAAGATGAAGCCCCTAAAAGAATTATTATGAGTCCGGCAATACGCAGGATAATGCTGAATCTTGCCAAAGGGGAATCTTGTGTAGCTAGAAAAAAACTAATCAGAATGGCTAATATTCCAAGGATGATTAAAAACATGTGGATGGGTTTAAGTGATCTAATTTATGGTTAATAAATTTAACAGAATTGTTTTTCAAATATTAAATTTTTTAAGTTAAAATGTTCTTTTGCAAACAATAGAATTCCAGGTTCATTTGAAAAGCAGGGGATATCTTATTGTTGTACGGCTAGTGAGGTTTTGTATATCATGGATAATTCAATTTATAGGCTCAAGACTTTTTCTCCTTTTTGTCAGATGGATCTTTAAACCTCCCGGCCTTCTTTAAACTGAGATTCAGTATCCATTCGATCTGCCCGTTGACACTTCTGAATTCATCTGCAGCCCATTTCTCGAGTGCTTTCATCGCTTCAGCATCTATGCAAATGACTTTTTCTCAGACATATTTTATTGATGCAGAGTACCTGTATTGACCACTTGTTGTGTGTCCTTATCCCCGCAGAGGATCATGAAATCCGGCGGGAATCGATCGGGGTTTCTCTTGACTTGTTCATTTAACCGTTTGGTTTCAACCCCATAAAGCTCTGCCAGATCGCTGTCGAGCATGACTTGTTGTCCTCTGATCTCATAAATTTTGTTTACGACAATTGCATCAGAGATAATTGCCGATTTTAGTTTTTCTGACATGGATAGGTATATGAATTAAAAATATGGTTTAATTCAAAAAAATATCAATGCGATTAGGTAACGGCAAAATGGATGTTATTTAGGGTGACTGGACAGCTGCAAAGGGCGTGCTGTTTGAGGTCGCATTTTGCGACCTCAAACAGTTATTACCTGACCCAGCTCCCATTGATCATCACTTTCTGAATATTCCTCATAGCTTTGATATCCTCTAATGGATTTCCCTTCACCAGAATAAGATCGGCCAGCTTTCCTTTTTCAATACTTCCCAGCTGGTCTTCTATCCTGAAAAACCGGGCATTTTGCATGGTGGCAGCATGAATGACTTCCGTATTGCTTATTCCGCTTTCCACCCAAAGCTCCATCTCCCGCTGATAAGCCCATCCCTTTTCGGCATAAGGGATCATGGAGTGCGATCCAAGTACCAGACGCACCCCGGCCTTTTTAAACTTCGCCGTGAGCAACTTCATGGTATTAAATCCTTTCAGTTTGGTGCTGTCTACCTTACCCTCTCCGGCCTGGTATTCAAAAGCGCCTAAAGTCGGACTAACAAAGGTTCCTTTCCTGACCAGAAAGCGGGTCAGAGTGTCTGCCATCGGACTGTTAATATCCAGCCCCTGCCATACCGCATAACGTCCTTGTTTTCTAAAATTATTATCAGCCAGCATACCCTGACGATACTTTTCAGCTTCCCTCTTCGGACTTAATGTTAAGCCAAAGGAAGTAATATGCTCGATACCGTCCAGTCCGGCTTCAATGGCATGCATGGCTTCAGTAATTTCTAAATGTGCCGTAACTGGCAGCCCCCGCTTATGTGCCGCATCTGTGATCGCTTTGATCATTCCGGGAGGAACTCTGAAATAAACCTTAATCGCTGTCGCTCCTTCATCTGCCAGATCATTTACCTGTTTGACGGCTTCCGCTTCATCCCGCACCACATAGGCATCATAGGGATAAGCGGGCAGAGAACCATCCAGATGAGGACCAGTTAAATATAGTCGGGGCATTGTTTTACCGGACTTCCGCTCTTCAGCATAAGCCTCGATCCATGCTCCCGGATCCCGTAATGAAGTAATCCCATGCTGAAGAAAGAGTGCGGGAAGGTCTTTTGTTCTGTCGAGATGGAAATGCGAATCGATCAATCCCGGCAGTAGGGACAGGCCTTTTCCCTCCACAATTTCAGCATTTTCAGGAATTTTGAGGCTTCCCATGCGGCCAACAGCGATTATTTTATCTTCCTTGATCAGCACAGAAGCATTAGGAATGGCTTCCCCTCCTCGACCGTCAATAAGATTTACATTAACAATCGCAATGGTATTCTGACCATGTGGTAATTCAGCCGCATTAACTGGTTTGATCAGATGGGGTACCGGGTTTTTTCTCTGATTTTGAGCGTTCAAAACAGATGTCAAGGCCAAAAAAATAAGCAGGAAGATCGGGTAGCGTTTCATGGGTAATCGTTTAAGATCCTGATTTTACAAAATTCTTTGTTGAGGGAAAATTAAAAATAATTCATGAGGAAAATAGGATTCGGTTTAGATTGATATTAGAGATTGCTTCATTGCGAGTTTAAAAATTTAAGAAATTCTGAAGGAGAAATGACAAGATGTGGGCAGGCATACCAATTTCATATTAAAACGAATATAAAAAAAGAGATGTCTTGCCCGGCTTGACCCCAATGTCATTAAGTTAAGGATTACTCATATTGTATCTTTTTGATTTTTAGTGA
>CAYHRC010000008.1:0-9647 GCA_964358565.1 uncultured Sphingobacterium sp.
GCACATCAGTCGGTTGGATTCGTGGCCACCATGGGTGCATTACATAAGGGTCACCTGTCTTTAATAGAAGCAGCGCGGAAGAAAACTGATGTGGTAGTATGCAGTATCTTCGTTAATCCAACTCAGTTTAATGACAAAAAGGACCTTGAGAATTATCCAAGGCCTATTGAGGACGATATCCGTAAATTAAAAGAAGTTGACTGCGACGTTCTGTTCCTGCCCGAAGTGGATGAAATGTATAAGAGTACAGATACCTGGAGTATTGAGCTCGACAATCTGGATAATATCCTTGAAGGAAAGATCAGGCCGGGACATTACCAGGGTGTTACCCAGATAGTTAAAAAACTTTTTGATATCATTAAGCCGGATTACGCGTTTTTTGGTCAAAAGGATTATCAGCAGTTTATGGTAATATCTTATATGGTAAAAAAACTAAAGGTAAGATTGAAGTTGATTAAATGCCCGATAATCAGGGAGGATGACGGGCTCGCCATGAGTTCGCGAAATATTTACTTATCACCCACCGAACGGGAACATGCCCTTGCTTTATTCAACGGCTTAAATCTGGCCAGGGAGGAGTTTAAGACTAAATCTATTGCGCAAATAAAAAAGGATGTTTGTGATTTTTTGAAATCCACCCCCGGAATCGGGCCCGAATATTTTGAAATTTATAATGCCCGTACCTTTAAACCTGCCACTTCCAGGCGTGCCGGCAGTCTGGTCGCGCTTGTTGCAGCCAGGGTGGGAAGTATCCGTATCATAGACAACATGATACTAAAATAGAATTTTAATTTTTTGGGAACTGATATATCATCGCTTTTCAAACCGTTTTTATCCGTTTTATTGGGCTATTAAGCGTAATTTTGTTATGATAATGATCTTATAAAATAAGCGATGAGCAAGCTTCAAAATATAGAAAAAAAGATATTCAGGCCCGGAGAACTTAAAGCTACCCTGAATGTCTGGCGCTTACAGCAAAAAAAGATAGTTTTCACCAATGGCTGCTTTGACCTGCTTCATTTAGGCCATATTGATTATCTGGCAAGGGCTGCCGATTTCGGAGACAAATTAGTCATAGGTCTTAACTCGGATGTATCAACAACTGTCTTGAAAGGACCAAACCGGCCGATTAATGATCAAAGATCACGTTCAATGATCCTGGCATCATTGTCATTTGTAGATGCAGTGATCATATTTGATGAAGAAACCCCCCTTGAGCTGATTACCTGGGTACGTCCGGATTTTCTCATAAAAGGATCAGATTATACCATACCCGAAATAGTAGGTTCTGACATTGTTTTAAAGAATGGCGGTGAGGTTCACACAATTGATTACCTCCCGGGATATTCCACTACTCTTATTGAAAAAAAAATTAAATTATCCTGCTAAAATCGACGAGGATCTCGTCACGGCTTCCTTTAAACTCAATCAATAAAGCTTTTGCGTCTAACATCGCTTAAGGCGACGAATAATTTCTTAATATTTGTGTAAGTAGAAATACTTATCGCCTGAAACACTATTTTTGAGCGACTAAACAATTATTTATGTATTTTGAATTATCAGAAGAGCAGCTTATGATTCAGCATGCTGCGCGGGATTTTGCAAATAATGAATTAAAGCCGGGAGTTATTGAGCGGGATGAAAATCAGAAGTTCCCACATGAACAGATTAAAAAGCTTGGTGAATTAGGGTTTTTAGGGATGATGGTTGATCCAAAGTACAATGGATCGGGCCTCGATACAATTTCCTATGTGCTGGCAATGGAAGAACTGTCCAAAATTGATGCGTCGGCATCGGTGGTTGTCTCAGTGAATAATTCACTGGTTTGCTTTGGTCTTGAAAAGTATGGAACCGATTTTCAAAAAGAGAAATATTTGAAGCCCCTGGCTGCGGGAGAGAAAATAGGTGCATTTTGCCTTTCTGAACCTGAAGCCGGCTCTGATGCTACGTCGCAACATACTACTGCCATCGATATGGGCGATCATTATTTACTGAATGGTACGAAGAACTGGATAACAAATGGTAGTACTGCATCCACTTATATGGTAATTGCTCAAACCAATCATGCAAAAAGGCACCAGGGAATTAACGCCTTGATCGTTGAGAAAGGAATGCCCGGTTTCACTGTTGGCCCGAAGGAGAATAAACTCGGTATCCGGGGTTCTGACACACATTCTCTCATGTTCACTGATGTTAAAGTACCCAAGGAGAACAGGATCGGAGAAGAAGGCTTTGGTTTCAAATTTGCTATGAAAACATTAGAAGGTGGACGGATCGGTATCGCGTCGCAGGCCTTAGGGATAGCTTCGGGAGCTTATGAGCTTGCCCTGAAATATTCTCAGGAACGAAAAGCATTTGGCAAGACTATTTCAGGTCATCAGGCAATCCAGTTTAAACTGGCAGACATGGCAACTGAGATTGAGGCTGCCCGTATGCTCTGCTTTAAAGCAGCATGGTTAAAAGATCAGGAGTTGCCCTATGCGCAAGCGAGTTCAATGGCTAAACTGTTTGCATCGCAGGTAGCGATGAAAACAACAATTGAAGCTGTGCAGATACATGGTGGGTACGGCTTTGTAAAAGAATATCATGTAGAACGCTTAATGCGGGATGCAAAGATTACACAGATCTATGAAGGTACATCTGAAATACAACGGATCGTAATAGCACGTGAGATATTGAAATAAAGATAATAAGTAAATGAAGTACATTTTAAGCATTTCTGTAATTATCATCCTTTCCATGGCTGTATCCTCCTGCAACAATTCCTCCGATACAGAAATAAAGGTCGGGGTATGGCGTGCAACCTTAAAAACCCAATCAGGAGCTGAAGTGCCCTTTAATTTTGAAGTTATTGATTCCGCAGACCAGAAATTTATAGATTTAATTAATGGAAAGGAAAGATTCAGACTTGATGAGATCACTTTAAATCGCGATTCTGTTTTGATACAAATGCCATTTGATTCAGAGATCAGAGCCAAAAAACGGGGTAAATATTTAACTGGTCTGTGGATCAAGCATCTTGCAGATAAGGATGTGAGTATGCAGTTTGACGCCGAGCCGGATGCCTCATGGCGGTTTTTTAAAATACATGCACGTTCAGAATTAAATGTCTCCGGACGGTGGTCAGCAACATTTTCTACTGTCGATAATAAAGACACTACGTTTGCGGTAGGTGAGTTCAGTAAGAACGACCACCTTCTTTTCGGAACTTTTCTAACCAATACCGGGGACTATCGCTTCCTGCAAGGGACAATATCAGATAAAAAGTTATATCTGTCTTCTTTTGACGGGAGCAATGCTTATTTATTTACCGGTAAGTTAAACAACGACAGTACAATAGTTGACGGAAAGCTCTATTCAGGCTACTCATCTATTAAAAACTGGACAGCTAAGAAAGACGAGAAGGCTATTTTGCCCGATGCGTATTCAATAACAGGCTTAAAAAGAGGATACAATAAGATCAATTTTACATTTCCCGGGCTGGATGGTAAAAATGTTTCCCTTTCTGATAAAAAATTTACAGATAAAGTTGTTATTGTTCAGTTTTTGGGTTCATGGTGCTCCAACTGCATGGATGAAACAGCATATCTTGTTCCATTATATAACAAGTATAAAGAACGCGGACTTGAAATTATTGGCTTAGCTTATGAACGTACCAAAGATTTTGAACGTTCAAAGAAAAACGTAGAACGCATGAAGAAAAGATTAGCCATTCCTTACGACATATTACTGACCGGCTATACGAATGATACAAATGAAGTTAGCAAAAGCTTCCCCATGCTTGAAAATTTTATGGCATTTCCAACCATGCTGGTTATCGATAAAAGTGGTATTGTAGGGAAAATCCATACAGGCTTTAGCGGGCCGGGAACAGGCAGGCATTATGATGAATTTATAAAGGAATTTGAGAATACAATTGAGGAACTGCTTGAAGAATAATAATCTAATGAAATTTAAATATATTGTATGCTGCCTGTTTTTGGCAGCATTTTTTCTGATGGCATGTTCCACGACCAGGGTGGTCAACCTGGATCCGGTAACCGTAACAGAGAATGCACCCGGACTGAATGTATATCGGGGCAGCTATACCAGATTAACAGACATTATCAATACCCGTCTTGATCTGAGCTTCAATTGGGACAGCGCCTTTGTAATGGGAAAAGCCACAATACTTGCCAGGCCATACTTTTATTCATCCGATCAGGTGATACTTGATGCGAACGGTTTTCATATAAACAACGTTTCCCTGGTTAATAATGATGACAGGCAGCCATTACGATATACTTACGATGGTAAAAAGCTGCTTATCAAACTGGATAAAGTTTATACCAAAGATCAGAGCTATAATTTATTCATTGATTATGTCGCCATGCCCAATAAATTAAAGATCGGTGAGGATATTGCTTCGGCAGGAGACAGGGGGATTTATTTTATTAACAAGGATGGGGCTGACAAGGACAAGCCCAGACAGATCTGGACCCAGGGAGAAACTGAGTGTAACTCCAACTGGTTTCCTACAATTAACGATCCGCAGGAAAAAATGACCCAGGATCTCAATATCACTGTACCGGATAAATATGTAAGTCTGTCGAATGGATCCCTTGAGTTTTCAAGCCTGAATGGCGATGGCACACGTACAGATAGCTGGCGTCAGGAACAGCCTCATTCAACTTATCTGACCATGATCGCTGTCGGTGATTTCACCATTACAAAAGATCATTGGCGGGACAAGGAAGTAAATTATTATACAGAGCCTGCCTACGCTCCGACTGCTAAACTGGTTTTCGGCAAGACACCTGAGATGATGGAATTCTTTTCAAAGAAGACAGGGATCGATTATCCCTGGGATAAATATTCACAGATTGTAGTGCGCGACTTTGTGAGCGGTGCGATGGAAAATACAACAGCTACCGTATTTTTTGAAAGACTGAATATGTCAGAAGGAGAGTACCTGGATGAGAATTATGAGGATATTATTTCACATGAGCTTTTTCATCATTGGTTTGGAGATCTTGTTACTGCCGAATCCTGGTCTAATTTGCCTTTAAACGAATCTTTTGCCACCTATGGCGAATATTTATGGGATGAATATAAGTATGGGCGTGATATAGCAGATCTGAAAGCTTATGAAGACCTGTCAGCATATATTGCTGGTAACAGGAAAAAGTCGGTAGATGTGATCCGCTTCGACTATGCCAACAGGGAGCATATGTTTGATGAGATAAGCTATCAAAAGGGGGGGCGGATATTTCATATGTTAAGAAAAACAGTCGGTGATGATGCTTTTTTTAAAGCACTAAATCTGTACCTCGTCCGTCATTCTTATAAAACAGCTGAGATCCATGACCTGCGCCTTGCATTCGAAGAAGTGAGCGGTTTAGATCTGAACTGGTTTTTTAATCAATGGTTTTTAGCATCCGGGCATCCTGTGCTGAACATCCAAACCTCTTATAATCCGGATAAGCAGGAAGCAGCAGTAACGATCCGCCAAAACCAGGATTTGTCAAAAAGTCCTCTTTACCGCATCCCAATGGCCATTGATATCTATTCAGCAGGAAAAGTTGAGCGTAAACAGATCACTCTTGATCAGCAACATCAGACCTTCATCTTTCCTTCTGCAATTGCACCCGATCTGATCAATGTTGATGCTGAAAAATACATTTTGGGAGAAAAGCTTGAGAATAAAACTTTAGAACAATATATTTTTCAGTACAATAATGCTCCACTGTTTTTAGACCGGCTGGAAGCTGTAAAGATGCTTCTTCAGATGAAAAATGAGCCACAGGCAAAACTGATGCTCATCCAGGCAATGAAGGATAAGAACTGGTTCATACGATATGCTGTACTTTCTGTCATTGGAAATCTTACCTTAAGCGAGCAGCAGTCGGCGTATCAGCAGGTACGGGATCTTGCTCTGAAAGATCAGGCGTCACAGGTTCGGGCAGCGGCAGTTTCGACACTTGGGAAATATTACCAGGTAATGGACAACTCGGGCATTTATGAACAGACCCGAAAAGATAAAGCCCCGGGCGTAGTTAAGGCCACACAAGAAATTACGGGCAAATAGTTAAATAAAGCACTGAGCTATTTTACAGATCAGTGCTTTTTATTGCCGGTCAGGTCCTGTCCGGGCTTATGGCTGCGAATAACATATTGATCAGTGCCAGAACGATCGCAAAGAGTAATGCCGAAAAGAAACCATTTGTGTTAAAACTGTCCATCAGGCTATCAACGAGTAAAACCATCAGTACGGTAATAATAAATGACATCAGACCAAGGGTCAGAAAATTGATCGGAAAAGTAAGAATACGCAGAATGGTTCCAATTGTTGCATTCGCCAATGCGATCAGGATACCTGCGATAATTGCACTCCAGAAACCAGCAACAGTTACTCCCGGGAGCAGGTAAGCGGCAATTGCAACTGCAGCTCCCATTAATAAAATCTCAATGATCAGTCTCATATTTTTGTAGTTTTATATTAATTGATTTAACCATGAAGTTTAGAAATCTGTTTCACATTATGTTAATTATTTTTCTAACAATTAATGGATGTAACAGCGATGAGAAGCCGCAAGTGCTTGTAAAGGGGATGCAAATGCGGCTTACAGCCGATAGTAATGGTATAGAATTATATAATATTCCGGAATACGTTATAGATGAGTTTCGCATTGATTCACTGGACGAGGAACAATGGAAAAATTTCTTTGCTGTTTATGAGGAAACAGTTGATCCGGAGCTCCGCGACCTGCAGCCGGCATTAAATGGTTCGTATGATGTCGCTAAGGATCTTATTCAATTTAAGCCTGAAACAGCTTTCAGGAAAGGAGTTTCATATTTTGCGCGCTGTTACATGAAGAAACTTCTGCAGGATCCGCAGGACATAATTTCAAAAAGAAGATTATCTTCATCTGAAGGCTTTATTGAATATAAATTCAGGATTGAAGATTAAGGCGGGCTAAATGTATTGGAATCAGTTGTTTGTAATGCCAGAATGTTTTTTTATATTTGCATCGATCTGAGAAGAGCCCCGACGTTATCGGGGCTCTTTTTTTACCATTTAATTTTCGGGTAAAACAAAAAAGATTGATTATGAGCATAGAGAAGCGGGTAATTGAACTGGTTGAAGAAAAAATTGCCGATCGTCCGGATCTGTTTTTAGTGGATGTTCAGATGCAGACCAGCGGAATTTTATCTATTTTAGTGGATGGCGACCAGGGAGTATCGATCAGTGATTGCGCAGCAATAAGCCGTCATGTGGGTTTTCATCTTGAAGAAGAAAATGCAATAGAGCAGGCCTATAAGCTGGAGGTATCTTCGCCTGGATTAGATACACCTCTGAGGTCAATACGTCAATACCATAAAAATTTAAACCGATCGTTAAGTGTTAAATTGAATGATGGCAGTCAACGTGAAGGCAAGCTGATCAGCACAGATGAAACCGGTATTACGATACAGGAAAACGTAAAAGAAAAGGGTAAAAAAGCAATCTTAGTGGAAAATTTTATCCCGTTTGAAAATATAAAAGAAACAAAGGTTTTAGTAAGTTTTAAATAACGTCCCGTAAAAACGGGACAAATTCAATATAAAATGAGCAATATTAATTTAATCGAGTCATTCCAGGAGTTTAAAGACTTCAAGAATATTGACCGTCCTACGGTTATTAGTGTGTTGGAAGAGGTTTTCCGCAGCATGTTGCGCAAAAGGTATGGTAACGATGAAAATTGTGATGTGATCGTAAATCCGGATAACGGGGATTTAGAGATCTGGCGTACGCGTACTGTAATGGAAGATGGCTTTTCTGAAGATGATGATCTTGAGATTGAACTGGCTGAGGCTAAGGCGATAGATCCGGATCTTGAGGTTGGGGATGATTATATTGAACAGATCACACTTGAAAGTTTTGGCCGCAGGGCTATCCTTGCTGCACGGCAGACACTGGTTTCAAAAATTCTGGAACTGGAAAAGGACGAAATATTTAAAAAGTATAAGGATCGTGTAGGTGAGATCGTAACCGGAGAAGTTTATCAGGTTTGGAAAAAAGAAACCCTGGTGCTTGATGATGAAGGAAATGAACTCCTGCTTCCGAAAACAGAACAGATCCCTGCCGATTATTTCAAAAAAGGCGATTCTGTACGTGCAATCATTGCCAAAGTTGAAATGCTGAATGGCAATCCTAAAATTATCATTTCACGTACGGCTCCTGAATTTTTACAGCGTTTATTTGAAATGGAGGTCCCTGAAATTTTTGATGGCTTAATTACTATTAAAAAGATTGTTCGGGAGCCCGGAGAGCGTGCAAAAGTAGCTGTAGAATCCTATGATGACCGCATCGATCCGGTAGGAGCCTGTGTTGGTATGAAAGGATCGCGGATACATGGAATTGTTCGTGAATTAAAGAATGAAAATATAGACGTTATAAACTTTACAAATAATATTTCGTTATATATCCAGCGTGCATTAAGCCCGGCAAAAATCACCAGCATTAAGCTGGATGATGAAGAGAAGAGAGCTGCAGTCTATTTAAAGCCTGATCAGGTTTCTTTAGCTATCGGTCGTGGCGGTCATAACATCAAGCTGGCAGGAAAGCTGACAGGATATGAAATCGATGTATACCGTGAAGCACATGAGGATGATGAGGATGTGGATATCGAAGAATTCTCAGATGAAATTGAAGGCTGGGTCATTGATGAATTCAAGCGTGTAGGGCTGGATACAGCGAAATCCATACTGGCCTTAAATGTAGATGAATTAGTAAAACGTACTGATCTGGAAGAAAACACGGTTAAAGAGGTGATGGATATTCTGAGATCCGAATTTGAATAAATTGTATTGATTTGAGTTTTTGTTTAAATTATGGTAAAGAATAAAGCTGATTCTCAAAGATACAACATGATATAAAAAACGTACTTTTGTACAAAAATAGCGAGGTTAAATAATAAATGTCAGAAGGTAAAAGCACAAATTTACTTAAAACTGCAAAAGAGCTGAATATTGGATTATCCACAGCGGTTGAGTTTTTAGGGAAAAAAGGCTATAAGGTAGAAGCCAGGCCCAATACTAAACTCACCGATGAAATGTATGATGTTCTTTTGAAGGAGTTTCAGGGTGATAAGATCGTAAAAGAAGAAGCCAAACAAATTGTAATTGGAAAGATCCGGCGTGATGATACCCCTGTTTCACATGAAAGGATTGAGCCGCAGCGTTCAAAAGATTTTGAACAGGAAGAGATCCTGATCAAAAATGTCAACCCTTTTACTCCTCCTCAGGTTGAAAAGCCAAAAACTCAGCCTGTGGAGCCTTTGGCTGCAGAACCTAAAGCAGATGATGGTGCTTTGCCAGGTGTAAAAGTTGTAGGTAAGATCAATTTAGACGATCTGAACTTTAAAACAAGACCTGATAAAAGATCTGCTGAAGTCCAAAAACCTGTGGTAGCTCTGCCAGTTGAAACGCCTCCGGCTCCAAAAGCTGCAGAACCGGTTAAAGCTGCAGAACCGGTTAAAGCTGAAGAACCTAAAGTTGTTCCTGCGCCTGAACCAGTAAAAGCTGAAGAAAAAAAGGAAGAGGCACCAGTGGCGGAAGTAAAGCCAGCTGCTAAACCAGAAGAAAAAAAGCCGGCTATTCCTCCTGTTGCTGCTCCGGTAGCACCT
>CAYHRC010000008.1:9747-20637 GCA_964358565.1 uncultured Sphingobacterium sp.
TAAACCAGAAGAAAAAAAGCCGGCTATTCCTCCTGTTGCTGCTCCGGTAGCACCTAAAGCAGCGGAAGAGAAGCCTGAAAATAAACCTAATACACAGGAAAGTAATCCAAATGCTACTGTTATACGGGCTAAAGCAGAACGTTTAACTGGTCCGAATATAGTAGGAAGAATAGAATTACCTGTAACTCCTGCCCGTCGTGGCCAGCCTGTGGCCTCCTCATCGAGTGCAGCAGGTGCAGATCACAAACGGAAACGCAAGCGTAACGCACCAGGACAAACGGGGCAACCAGGTCAGGCACCTCATGGTCAGGCACCTCATGGTCAGCCAGGTACTCCACGTCCTGCTCCGGCAGCTGGCGGCGGATATCAGGGTAACCGCCCCGATTTCAGAAGCACCAGACCCGGTCAGGGAACAGCAGGAGCTGCACGTCCTGATTTCAGAAATAAACCACGAACACCTGATGCCCCAAAGGCCGAACCAACAGATAAGGAGATACAGGATCAGATAAAGGCAACTCTTGCCCGTTTAAGTGGTGCTGGTAAATCCGGAAAATTTGCACAAAGAGCAAAATTACGCCGCCAGAAAAGGGATGATGTTGCCCAGACAGCTGAAGAAGCTGCAATGGAGCTTCAACTGAAATCCAAGACGATTAAAGTCACTGAATTCGTTACAGCAAATGAGCTGGCAAGTATGCTGGATGTTCCGGTAACACAGATCATTTCTACATGTATGAGTTTGGGAATGTTCGTATCCATCAATCAACGACTGGATGCTGAAACTCTTACTATTGTGGCCGACGAGTTTGGTTATGAAGTAGAATTCGTGAAGCCTGAAGATGAGGAAAGCGCATCCCTTGAACAAGAAGATAAACCTGAAGATCTGCTGCCAAGAGCTCCGATTGTGACCGTTATGGGACACGTCGATCATGGTAAAACTTCCCTGCTTGACTTTGTTCGTAAAACCAACGTTATTGCCGGTGAGGCTGGTGGAATTACGCAGCACATTGGTGCATACGAGGTAACACTGGAAAATGAGCGTAAGATCACATTTTTAGATACACCGGGTCACGAAGCCTTTACAGCGATGCGTGCCCGTGGTGCCAAAGTAACAGATATTGCCATTATTGTGATTGCTGCGGATGATAGCGTGATGCCTCAAACGCGTGAAGCTATAAATCATGCGCAGGCTGCAAATGTTCCTATCGTTTTTGCCTTCAGTAAGGTGGATAAACCAGGGGCTAATGCAGATAAAATCCGTGAGCAGCTATCAACCATGAACATCCTGGTTGAAGATTGGGGCGGAAAATATCAAAGCCAGGAAATTTCCGGTAAAACCGGACTGGGTATTGATCTTTTACTGGAAAAAGTATTGCTTGAAGCCGATATGCTTGAATTGAAAGCAAATCCGAATAAACGGGCGGTAGGTACAGTGTTAGAGGCAGCACTTGATAAGGGCCGTGGAATTGTAACAACAGTATTAATCCAGGCCGGAACATTAAGAGTTGGCGATGCCATTCTTGCAGGAGGATACAGTGGTAGAGTAAAGGCTTTACACAATGAACGCGGAATAAAAGTTGATCAGGCTGGTCCATCAACACCGGTTCAGGTACTTGGTATGCAGGGTGCTCCAACATCAGGGGATAAGTTTAATGTGATGGAGAATGAAGTTGAAGCGCGGCAGATTGCAAATAAGAGATTGCAGCTGCAACGTGAGCAGGGATTACGTACACAGAAACATATTACTTTGGATGAGATTGGCCGTCGTTTGGCGATCGGTAACTTCAAGGAACTTAATATAATAGTTAAGGGTGACGTGGATGGATCGATCGAAGCATTATCCGATTCATTACTTAAACTTTCTACCGAACAGATCCAGGTTAATATCATACATAAATCAGTAGGTCAGATCTCCGAATCAGATGTATTGCTGGCTTCAGCTTCTGATGCGATCATCATCGGTTTCCAGGTTCGTCCTTCAGCAAGTGCACGTAAACTGGCCGAAGCAGAACAAATTGATATCCGTTTATATTCTATTATTTACGATGCGATCAACGAAGTGAAAGCGGCAATGGAAGGTATGCTTGCTCCTGAATTTGAAGAGAAAATTACTTCTAACGTTGAAATACGTGAGGTCTTCAAGATCAGTAAAGTGGGTACTATTGCAGGTTGTATGGTATTGGATGGAAAGATCACACGTAATAGTAAGATCCGTATCATTCGCGATGGTGTGGTAGTTTACACCGGAGAGTTAGCTTCATTGAAGCGTTTCAAGGATGATGTAAAAGAGGTTGCTACTGGCTATGAGTGCGGTCTGAATATTCATAACTTTAATAATATTGAAGTAGGGGATATCGTGGAATCGTATGAGCAGGTTGAAGTGAAAAGAAAATTGTAAATTTTAGATACATAAAATTAAAAGCGATCTCTGGGTCGCTTTTTTTTGTTTTGGCTGTGTTTTGATAAAATATTAATTCTATCGGTTTTGGGTTTAAGAAAAATAATCAGAAGGAACTATTTTAAGCTTTTACAGCTTACAGGTAATGGTTTGGACATTAACTTAGAACTGTCAGTTATTTCTGCTAACCCAAGATCTCAGAAAGGTTCAACCAATATATTTGGAAAACCCTTTGTATACCATGATGGTCCAAGTTTTACTGCTACCTACAAAGAGCTTTTTGAATCCAATATCTATAAATTCAACCCCTCAAAGGATGCCAGGACAATTTTAGATTGTGGAGCCAATATGGGCTTGAGTGTTCTGTATTTCTCCATTAATTATCCTGATCATCATATTATTGCTTTTGAGCCCGATCCTGAAATATTCGCAATTCTGGAAGAGAATGTTCAAACCTTAGGACTGAAGAATGTCACCCTTTATCAGAAGGCGGTCTGGAATAAAACAGAGGTTTTGAAATTCTTTACGGATGCTGGGATGGGTGGAAGAGTTGAAAACTCTTATACCAATCAGGTACCAAGGGAGATTGAAGCAGTTCCTCTACAGGACTTTCTGACGGATGATGTAGATTTTCTGAAAATTGATATTGAGGGTGCGGAAGAAGTTGTGTTGAGTAGTTGTAAAGATATTTTACATAAGGCCCGACACATTTTTTTTGAATATCATAATAGTATTAGAGGTCCTCAGACATTGCATAAGCTGCTAGAAATGATTTCTTTACAGGGATTTACTTATTACATTAAGGAGTCAGATGTGAGAAAAAGGCCTTTCATTGATGAGCATATAATTTGTGAGACCTTTGATATGGCACTAAATATTTTCTGTTATAAGAAATAGTTTAGATTTTCCCCTTGATCCGAAATCTGACTTTATAATAAAATCTGGATATGCTTTTCATAATCCCTAAATTCATCAGTGCATTGATGAATCTATTGGAAGATAAATAAAATCGGGTGATTGTTGTTCTGATATATCTTGAGCGAAAAAACTTTGTATACTTTTCCTGAAGACTATCCGAAAGAAAATAAAAGGATTCATCAACCGTACCTTTTCCTTTGTGTATAATATTAAAGTCGATAGCAAAAGCTGAATAACCAAGACATTCGGCCACCAAACATATGTCTGTACCATACATATGAAAACCTTCCAAATCACCAGCTACTGCTAAATTCGTTGAAGCTTTTATTAGCAGGAAGTTTTCATCAAGGGACTGAACTTTTGAAGGCAAGATTCCTTTACAGTAGGATTTAAGATTAGCTTCAGTTATAACCATTGACATATTAAACATGTTATTAACGCCTGCATTCCCCAAAACCCCCCAGCAAGGGTCAAGGTGTGTAACTATCTCAATCTGTTGTTCCAGTTTTTGACGGTCATCTATAGTAAGTAAAACATCCTGGTGGCAAACAATCACAAACTCACCCTTAGCTTCTCTTAAAAAACGATTGATACCACCAAAAGCTTCAAACTCATTATTAATAGAATTATCTGAATAAATATATTCACAGTCACTTTCTCCAAAGCCGGCTTTTACAAAGGAATTAACCATTTCAACATATTCGGATGGCTTATTTGCTAAGGTGCATATTGAATATCTGAACTTGAAATTCTCTTGCCTTAAAATTTTTATCGGGGGCATATTACTCATTAAAAGTTTGCATTACTACCAGCTTTTTATATAAGCCATCTTTATCCATAAGTTCCTGATGTTTACCTTCTTCTACGATTTCTCCCGCATCTAAAACCACAATATGATCGGCCTCCTGTATGGTGCTCAGTCGGTGAGCAATAACTATAGAGGTACGGTTTTTCATCAATTTTTTCAGGGCTTCCTGAACCAGTTTTTCTGATTTTGTATCCAATGCAGAGGTAGCTTCATCAAGTAAAAGAATCGGAGGGTTTGATATCACTGCCCTTGCGATACAGATTCTTTGTTTCTGCCCGCCGGAGAGTTTCATTCCACGGTCGCCGATGTTGGTTTGATATGAATTTTCTGTGTGCATGATAAACTCATGTGCATTTGCAATTTTAGCCGCATCGATCACCTGCTGTTCGGAAACAGGTCTGCCGAAGGCTATATTATTAAAGATCGTGTCATTGAACAGGATCGACTCCTGGTTTACAATTCCCATTAATGATCTTACATCCGCCATTTTTATATCTTTAATGTTAATGCCGTCAATCATGATATCACCTGTTGCGGGATCCATAAATCGGGGGAATAAGTCCAGTAGAGTTGTTTTCCCTCCGCCTGATGGCCCTACCAATGCCACGGTATTACCTTTTAAAATTTTGAAACTGATATTCTTCAAAACAGATTTATGTTCATAGGCAAATGAAACATTTCTCAATTCTATAAATTCCCCGAAAGAAGTCTTTCTAACAGAGTCAGCTTTATCAGTTATCTTCTCGGGAGCATCAAGAAGCTGGAAAACACGCTCACCGGCAGAGATTCCCTGCGAAATGTTTCCAAAGGCCTCTGAAATGGCTTTAGCGGGAGGGATGATCTGTGAAAAAATAATAATATAACCTATAAATTCTGCTCCCCCCAGATCAGATCCTTCCTGCAGTATAAGTGTTCCCCCATAAAATAATAGAGCAGCCACAGTAAATACTCCCATCATTTCCGAAACAGGTGATGCGAGCAATACTCTTCGTGCCAGGCGCCTGTGGATCTTGCTTGTCCACATATTAATGGCATTAAACTTCTCCTGCATGTAATTTTCCGCATTAAAAGACTTAATGATCTTAACTCCGTTCAGACCTTCGTCAATACTCGAAACCAAAACCCCTAATGATTCCTGTGCAGCGGTAGCATGTTTTTTTAAGCGTTTAACAATGGTGCTTATCAGCAATCCTGAAACAGGGATCAGGATCAGCGCAAATAAGGTCAATTGGGCTGATATGGTAAAAAGAACTACAAAATTCAGGATTATAGCAATCGGTTCACGTAAAATAACCTGCATTGAACGGATAATGGAATCCTGTATGGCTACCACATCAGACATAAACCTGGAGATCAGGTCGCCTTTTCGCTGGCTGCTGAAGTATTGGATATCAATATCTGTAAGTTTTTTGAAAATACTGCTCCTGATGCGGGTAACTATCACTAATCTGAAATTCTCAATAACCCTTGCAGAAAGATATTTAAACAAATTACTCAGAATTACTGATATCACGATGGCGATACTGACCATTTTTAATGCGCCTACCTTGCCCGAAGTATTGATGATACTTTGGAAATAGTAATAGAATATGTCTTTAAAATATCCTAAACTAAATTCAAAGACGGGGGCTACTAAGGCTGATGTGCTGCCCGACTCAGAGGCCTGGTTAAATAATAATTCAAAGACGGGTATAAGCAGGGTAAAATTCAGTAAACCGAAAATGACCCCTAATATGGACGTGAAAAAAAAGGGAATTGCAAAATTCTGAATTGGAGACGCAAAAGAGAACAGTCGTAAAAAGGTCTTCATTAAATTGAATTATGGCGCAATTTACTTATTTTGAAATTGTTCTGAGTGCAGAAATTGGCTTTGATAGCATTCGCTCCTTATTCTATTCGGGAACTGTGATGATGACTCATATTTGAAAATGTATATTTGTTTTAGAGATAAATTAAGATGAAGTCAGAGGAAAAAGATGTAGCAATCATTATTATTAATTATAATTCATCAGAATTTACATTGGATTGTGTCGATTCTATACTTTCTCAAACTTCTCAAAAACTTAGTTATCAAATAATCATAGTAGATAATGCATCAAAGCCGGAAGAGATTTTAAAATTAAGAGAGCTGAAAGATAGTCCCTTAATAGAAATTCTTTACAGTAAAGTAAATCTGGGCTTTGGTGGAGGGAATATCCTTGGTGCGGAAAAAGCAAGTGCCCGATATTTATTCTTCCTGAATAACGACTGTATATTACTGAATGATTGTTTAGGCATGCTGAATGATTTTTGTAACCATAACCCCGCAACCGGGTTGTGTGGAGCACAATTATATTCAGAAGAGTACGAACGGATTAGGTCATTCAATTATCTTCCAACGCCTGCACTAAAATTTCTTGGTGCCGGGTTTTTAAGGTTATTTGATCCGCAGCGATATCCAAATCGACAGCAGCACTATAAAACACCTCTTAAAGTAGATCTGGTAAGTGGTAGCGGTCTCTTTTTTCGTTATAAAGCATTTAAAGAAATTGGAGGGTTTGACCCTAATTTGTTTTTTTATTGTGAAGAAGAAGATCTTAGTTTAAGATTAAGAAAAATGGGATGGGACGTATATTTTATTCCGGGGGCAAAATACATTCATTTTGGCGGAGGCAGTTCCTCTGAAAATCTGGTAATGTTAAAGGAATACTATATTTCACTAATGTATTTTTTCAGAAAGCATTATTCAGCAGTGCCATATTTTTTTCTGAGACTGCTGTATGCAGTCAAGTTTTTACGAAAATCGTTAAAGAACGGGAAATACTTTCCCTATGTGGGATTTATCCTGAGAGGCGCTCCAATGAAATATAGCCTAAGATACAGGGAATGTGAAGACTGATAGATTTTCCGGATTTAATCGAAATAGATCAACAGGAATTCTTAACCCATCCCCCAATTTTTTGGTAAACCTGAAATGCAGAAATTGTGTTAAGTTCAGCATTCTCGCTTTCTATGTATTCAGCCTTTGTGCCAACAGGACCCCAACGTCCTGCATGAATAGGTCGTATATTCGGATACAAACCCAATGTGTGTATTCCTAATGCTGCAGCCAGGTGTAAAGGGCCGGTACTACATGCGATCAGCCCATCTGATTTATTAATAAAGGCTATTAGTTGCTCCAAATTCATAAGTCCAGAGATATCAATTACCGGCTTCTCAATACTATGAATCCAATCCTTTAAGAGGTGTTTTTCTTTCTCAGAGCCAGAAATAAGAATGTTAAATTTGTCATCAGGTAAAATATCAATGAGTTCTTTATAACGAATAAGTGACCATTCTCTTCCACTTCCGTGAGATTTTGGATGAAGGATAAGATTGAACTTTTCTTTACTCAACTTGGCTAAAATGTTTTCTGGAACATCGACTGTATTCGTAAACTTATAATATTGATGGATTTTGTCAAGAGGTGGAAACTCCGTGATCCCTATTCCCTTGAGTAACCTTAAATTAAGTTCAGATTCATGTAAGTTTGATTTATTTCGGCCTAAATTAACTAAGTTATTGCAGGTAAGCCAATGAAACCATCTATGAGAGGTGCCTATTCGAACAGGTATATGACTTTTTTTAGCTATCCTTGATATATGTTTATTAGGAAACACATGAATACATAAGTCAATAGATTTATCTTTTAAAATACTGATTTGCTCTTTTTCTGAAAGAACACGCAGTTCATTATAATTTATAAAATGGTCAACTGCCGAACTGGTCTTAATGACAGATTCTGTATAACTCCCACCAAGAAAGAAGATCTTTGATTCCGGGAAAACAGATTTTAAGTAACCACACAAGGGAAGTGTTAACGTAACATCACCAATTGCATCTATTCGACTGATTAATATATTTTTATAGTTCATTTTTCAATGCCACTAATAACAATGTTCTTAACTTTATTATGTTTCTGAATTTTTTCAAGAATATGAAAAAATGATTTTAGAATCAGAATTTAACAAATAGAATATAGCCCCGGGAAAGTGAATAAAGGTCAACCTGCCTTCTTCTTAATTATAGAATTGAAACCCTCTTAGCAGAATCATCAACTTGGGTACCAGATCATGTATTATTCTCATTCAATCATCTGATAAATATATACATATTTAAAATTAATTTTAGTTTACTCATGTGTTTTGCCAACACAAATACAGGAATCAATAAATTTATTTTTTAGAGTGTAAACTATAGTTAATAAATTAGCATTTCCTATTAGGTGAGGATAATAACCTATTGAATATTAACAATTCAATTTAACATGCAATTAAATCAAAGCAAGGATCCTCTCCACCTAATAGACTTTAAAAAACTGGCCAGAGCTTTAACTTTGGTTGAAAACGATCTTCCGGGATCTTCTGAAATATTGAAACAGCTTCAGCCTTCGGATACCCCGGTTATTGGTATTACCGGTCCTCCGGGTGCCGGAAAGAGTACCTTGGTCAATGCGATGATCAATCAATTAAGTGCTGCTGGTAAAAGTATTGCGGTACTGGCTATTGACCCTACCTCGCCTTTTAATCTGGGTTCATTACTGGGTGACAGGATCCGGATGGCTGAGCAGTTCAATAAGCCTAATGTTTATATCAGATCATTGGCTACCAGAGGTTCTTTAGGCGGATTATCAGGCAAAGCTATAGAAATGACAGATGTACTGAAATCTGTCGGGTTTGATTATATTTTAATAGAGACAGTGGGCGTCGGCCAGTCAGAGGTAGAGATCGCTGGTCTTGCAGATATCAGTCTGGTCGTTCTGGTCCCCGAATCCGGTGATGAGATCCAAAACCTGAAATCGGGCTTGATGGAAATCGCAGACATTTTTATTGTCAATAAAGCTGACCGGGAAGGTGCCGACACTTTTGCGAATAATCTTAAAAAGCTTGTTCACAACAGACCCATCAGTATTCCTGTTATTAAGACGGTTGCTCACAGGTCAGTGGGAATAGACGAACTTATGAAGGCTATCAATGATCATCCTTTTAAAGAAAATAAACACAGATCTTTTTTACTTACTGAAAAAGCGCTAAAACTTATCCAGCATATGAGAATGAAAGATATTGACAAAAAGCAGCTTCATCAGGATATAACCAAAGTTTCAGAAGGACCTGATTTTAACCTGTACCGCTTTATTGATGAAATCATAAAGAAGTCTAAGAATTCATAATTTCTTCAATATCCGCTGCTTCAAGCGGAATATCTGCCATAAGATCAACATTGCCGTCTTGAGTTATCAGGATATCGTTTTCCAGTCTGATGCCGAGGCCTTCTGCCTGAATATATATACCAGGTTCACAGGTAAGGATGTTTCCTGCTTCAAATGGTTTATACCTGCTTGCATAATCATGAACATCTAATCCGAGATGGTGTGATGTGCCGTGCATAAAATACTTTTTATATGCGGGCATAGCCGGATTTTGTCTGGAAACATCATGCTTGTCGAGCAGGCCTAATTGAATAAGCTCGCTTTCTACAACCTTTCCAACCTCATCGTGGTATTCATTCCATATTGTACCGGCAACCAGCATGCTTTTTGCCTCCTTCATTATTCTGAGGACAGCATTATAAACATCTTTCTGACGTTTTGTAAAGCGGCCATTCACAGGTACAGAGCGGCTCAGGTCAGCATTGTAATTGGCGTATTCAGCGCCAAAATCAAATAGAATAACATCGCCGGCCTGGCATATTTGATTATTATCATTGTAATGGAGGATATTCGCGTTCTTTCCTGAAGCAATGATTGGACTATAGGCATGGCCAGTAGCTCTCTGACGAATGAATTCGTGAATTATTTCTGCTTCAATCTCGTATTCTGCAACTCCGGGTTTTATAAATTTCAATATCCTGATAAAAGTATCCCTCGTTATATCACAGGCTTTTCGGGTAAGCTGGACCTCAATTTCTGATTTAACCGGACGCAGGTCGCGCAATAAAGGAGCTGAGCGTTCATACCGATGTAAAGGATACAGTTTTTTTATTTGCTCGATAAATCTGATATCCCGGTAAGGAACCTCGTGGGCATAACGGTCATTTTCATTTGTATTCAGATAAATGCTTTCCGCATAATTTATAATAGTAGGCAAAATGTTCCAAAGTTCATCGAGCCAGAATATTTGCTCAATTCCGGAGACTTTTTTTGCCTCCGCAACAGAAAGTTTATGGCCTTCCCATATAGCTATGTGCTCACTTGTCTGTCTTAAAAACAGGACTTCCCTGTACAATGGATTAGGACAGTCAGGGAATAAAATAAGAACTGTTTGTTCCTGATCTATGCCGCTTAAATAAAAGAGATCGGGATTTTGTTTGAAAGTATGTGTCTGATCTCCACTGCGGGGGTATTCATCATTCGATTGAAAGATCGCTATCGAGTTATTATTCAGCTTTTTAGTAAATTTTTCCCGATTTAGCTGGAATAATTTTTTATCTATAGCAGAATATTTCATAGTAATTTCAATATTTATGAAAAAGAATAAAGCATTTCAAGAAAACAATTGTTGTTGAAAAATAATTGGAACAGTATTTGTTAATTTGCACAAGTCAAACTTATGACTATTTTTGTGTAAATTACATTAATAAAAAAGTGTTAACCTTTAAAAAAACGAAGTATGAATTATTCTACAATTAAGAAAGCCGCTGTGTTTTCATTAGTAGCAGTGTTAGGCCTCGGTGGCATATCTAACGCACAAGATGCTACGAGCTCCTCCGCCAAGGTATTTGGTGGCAGAGCACAGTACAGAACCTGGAACAT
>CAYHRC010000009.1:0-19764 GCA_964358565.1 uncultured Sphingobacterium sp.
CAAAATTAGAATCTTACGAGCCATTTTTGTATATTATTTGTTCGGACAGCTATGTAATTAAATAAGAATCAAATATTTATTGACATTTTCAGGCTTTTCAACAATACAGGCAGCAACATTTTTAAAGCTTGTTCAATTATTTTCAACCCGATCAGGATTTTGTTAGATTTGCCTCATTCTCGATGTACAAGAAATTAATTATATGAATTACGACGTTATTATTATTGGAAGCGGACCAGGCGGATATGTTGCGGCTATTCGTGCAGCTCAGTTAGGATTGAAGGTTGCCATTGTTGAGCGGGAATCCTTGGGTGGAATTTGTTTGAACTGGGGTTGTATTCCTACAAAGGCTCTTTTAAAAAGCGCCAATGTGTTCGAGTACATCACTCACGCTGCAGATTATGGTATCAAAGTACAGGGATCTGAGGCCGATTTCGGTTCGATAATCAAACGCAGCAGGAATGTTGCCGAAGGCATGAGCAAGGGCGTTCAGTTTCTGATGAAGAAGAATAAGATCGACGTCATCATGGGTACAGGAAAGATCAAAAAAGGCGGTAAGGTTGAGGTAAAAGAAGCTGATGGATCAGTGAAAGAATATACATCAAAGAACACCATTATTGCAACAGGGGCCCGTTCGCGGGAATTACCTAACTTGAAGCAGGATGGGAAGAAGGTTATAGGTTACCGTCAGGCAATGTCCCTGCCTGAACAGCCAAAATCAATGGTCGTAGTTGGTTCAGGTGCTATCGGGGTTGAGTTCGCTTATTTTTATAATACAATAGGTACAAAGGTTACAATCGTTGAGTACCTTGATAATATCGTCCCTGTCGAAGATGAAGAGGTCTCAAAACAATTGTTGAGAAGTTTCAAAAAATCAGGTATCAGCATCATGACAGGTGCTAATGTTGAATCTGTTGACACATCCGGAAGCGGCTGCAAGGTACAGGTTAAAACAGCAGCAGGCACTGAAACTTTAGAATGTGATATTGTACTGTCAGCTATCGGCATAACGCCTAATTTAGAAAATATTGGCCTGGAAGAAGTGGGTGTTAAAATTGAAAAAGGCCGTGTTGAGGTTGATGACTTTTATAAAACCAACATCGAGGGTGTTTATGCTATCGGTGATATCGTTAAAGGACAGGCATTAGCCCATGTTGCTTCTGCAGAAGGAATTATTTGTGTTGAAAAAATTGCCGGACATCATCCGGAACCATTGAATTATAATAATATTCCGGGATGTACTTACTGTTCACCGGAAATTGCATCCGTTGGCTATACAGAAAAAGCGGCAAAAGAAGCCGGATATGAAGTTAAGATAGGGAAATTTCCATTTTCTGCATCCGGAAAAGCAAGTGCCGCCGGTGCCAAAGATGGCTTTGTGAAAGTGATCTTTGATGCCAAATATGGTGAATTCCTCGGAGCTCATATGATCGGTGCAAATGTGACGGAAATGATCGCCGAAATAGTGGTTGCCCGTAAACTTGAAACTACAGGTATGGATATCGTTAAAACAGTTCATCCCCACCCTACTATGAGCGAAGCGATCATGGAAGCTGCCGCTGATGCTTACGGGGAAGTAATTCATCTTTGAGAATTGACAATTGAGAGTTGAAATTGACAGTGATATTAACCATTAACAATTGATCTGTGGCCTGGATATATCTCATCATCGGTGGTTTGTTTGAAGTGGGTTTTACAAGTTGTTTAGGTAAGGCAAGAACTGCTTCCGGCACTGATTTTTTTCTCTGGATCATGGGTTTCCTGTTAAGTGTCACAGCGAGTATGTTTTTGCTGTTTCTTGCTTCAAAAACTATCCATATGGGCACTGCTTACGCTGTATGGGCAGGAATTGGCGCAGCAGGGTCTGTTATTGCAGGCATCCTTTTATTTAAAGAACCAACAGATTTTTGGAGAATGTTCTTCATTTTCCTTCTGATCTCATCTATTATAGGCTTAAAACTATCATCGAAACATTGATATGAAATTATTCACCATTGATACAGGTTTGTTTAAACTGGATGGGGGCGCTATGTTTGGCGTAGTACCCAAATCTATATGGCAAAAACTAAATCCTCCTGATGAACAAAACCTGTGCACGTGGGCGATGCGCTGCCTTCTTATTCAGGATGATGATCGCCTGATATTAATAGATAATGGTATTGGCTACAAACAGGATGAGCGTTTTTTAAAACATTATCACCTCCATGGGAATGATACACTTGAAAAATCACTCGCAAGCCATGGCTTCTCAAAAGATGACATTACTGATGTCTTTTTAACTCATCTCCACTTTGACCACTGCGGCGGTTCTATTGAAAGGTTAGCTGATGGAATGCTGGTACCCGCATTTAAGAACGCTACTTTCTGGAGTAATGCTGAGCATTGGGAATGGGCCGTAAATCCAAATGCACGCGAAAAAGCTTCCTTTTTAAAAGAGAACATTTTACCAATACAAGAAAGCGGACAATTGAAGTTTATTGAAACCACAGATGGTATACCTTTTACAGATCATATCCAAATACGGTTTGTATATGGACATACTGATGCCATGATGCTTCCTCAGATAAGATATAAGGATAAAACTATTTTATATATGGCAGATCTGCTTCCTTCAACAGGACATATCCCTATTCCTTATGTTATGGGTTATGACATGTTTCCGCTTACTACACTCAATGAGAAGAAGATATTTTTAGAAGATGCTCTTGAAAATGATTACATTTTATTTTTCGAACACGACCCGGTAAACGAATGCTGTACACTGCAGCAAACGGAAAAAGGTATCCGTGTTAAGGATACCTTTAAATTATCAGATTTGGAGAAGTTATAAGTTTTAAGTTGCAGGTGGATTTTAAGCACTAACTACTAAATACTGACAACTAACTACTACACCACAATAGTTTCCGGTTTCGTACCGGTGATGAGATCAATTTCTTCCATGATCTCATCTGTTAACAGTGGGACTACCTCTAAAGCTGTTAAGTTTTCCGTCAGCTGAGCTGCTTTTGATGCTCCCAGTATTACCGTACTAACATTTGGATTTTTTAAACACCATGCCAATGCGAATTTTACCAGGGGGACATTTAATTTATCTGCAAGCTTTTTAAGTTCTATAACCTTTTTGATGTTCACTTCAACCATAAGCCTGTCTTTTAACCAGCCCAGACTTTCCATATTAAATCGTGAATCTTTCGGATCTGCATCATTATACTTTCCAGAAAGCAGCCCTGAAGCCAGCGGACTCCATATAGTTGTTCCCATTCCAAAGTCTCTGAATAACAACAAAAATTCCTTCTCCATCTTATCACGCCATAACATATTATACTGGGGCTGTTCCATAACCGGAGGAACCAAATGATTTTTTTCGGCAAAATAATGCGCCTGCATGATTTCAGAAGCACTCCATTCAGAAGTTCCCCAATACAAGACCTTACCTTGTTGTATCAACTGATGCATTGCCCATACAGTCTCTTCAATTGGAGTTTCCTGATCTGGCCGGTGGCAGAACAGCAGGTCAACATGATCCAGCTGCAAACGTTTAAGAGCATTATGTGTGCCCTCAAAGAGATGTTTTTTAGAAAGGCCGATCATATTTGGCTTTTTCTCTTCAGCACCAAAATAAATCTTACTTGAGACTATGTAAGAACTCCTGTCCCAGTTTTTCTTTTTCAGGATCTTGCCCATAACCAGTTCCGACTTTCCTCCAGCATAGCCTTCAGCATTGTCGAAAAAATTTACACCGCCCTCATAAGCGATATCCATTAGTTCCTCTGCAACATTATCCTTTATCTGTTGACCAAAAGTGAGCCAGCTGCCCAAGGAAAGTGCACTGACTTTTAAACCAGATTTACCTAAACGTCTGTATTCCATATTATCTGTTATAAATTTATTGATTTAATGTAACTCAAAATTACTCTTTGTATCATTAAAAAAATATTTATATCTGCTTATCGTTTAAAATACTTTACATAGGTCTGTATAATTTTATAAATTAAGCCTTTCAAAAAGATGGTGATCCGCTCGGGCCGGAATTAAAACTATGCAGCTTACCCAACTGGAAATCAAAGGTTTTAAAAGCTTTGGTGATAAAATAACAATCAATTTCAATGAAGGTGTTACAGCCATTGTTGGTCCTAATGGCTGTGGTAAGTCCAATGTAGTGGATGCAATCCGCTGGGTTTTGGGTGAACAGAGCACAAGGATGCTTCGTTCTGAGAAAATGGAGAACATTATTTTCAATGGAACCAAGACCCGTAAGCCCTCCAATCTTGCCGAAGTTTCCCTGACCTTCGATAATACAAAAAACATTCTTCCGACTGAATTCAGCAGGGTTACCATCACACGTAAACTGTACCGTACAGGTGAGAGCGAATACAGGCTTAACGATGTTCAATGTCGCTTAAAAGATATTACAGATCTTTTCCTTGATACCGGAATAGGTTCTGACTCCTACTCTATTATCGAGCTGAAAATGATCGATGAGATTATTGCTAATAAGGATAATTCACGTCGGGCACTATTCGAAGAGGCCTCGGGTATTTCAAAATATAAGCTTCGAAAAAAGCAAACTTTCAATAAACTAAAAGATACCGAAACTGACCTCAGCCGGGTTGAAGACCTGCTTTTTGAGATCGAAAAAAACCTCAAGACCCTGGAAAACCAGGCTAAAAAAGCCGAACGGTATTATCGGCTAAAAGAACAATATAAAAGTTTAAGTATTACACTTGCCTCCTTCCGGATCATCGGCTTTAGAGATGCCCTGGCAAAACTAGAAGACCGTGAACAGCAGCATTCAATAGAAAGCTCAGGTATAAGTACATCCATAAGTAAGCTCGAAGCCCTTTTGCAGGAGCAGAAACTGGACAACCTGAACCTCGAAAAAAATCTTTCGGTACAGCAAAAAGCCACCAATGAATTTATTTCAAAGATCAGGGCTTATGAAAGCGATAAAAAGTTAAAAAACGAGCAGCTGAGGTTCCTTGAAGATAAAAAAAGCAGGCTTGCAGATGAACTGGAGAAAGACAAGAATCAGTTAAACCATGTCTTTTACAACCAGAAACGTCTAAACGAAGAACATTTAGAGGAAACTGAACAGCTTGAAAAGCTTCGAAATTCCGTTGAACTGCAGCATAAAGACATTGAAGAACTCAGGGTAAAACAGCAAAAGTCAAAAACGGATCTGGATACTTTAAGCCGCGAAAACAACGAGGAGCAGAACCAGGTCTATAAACTGGAAAAAGAGATCGCGATCCTGAATATTCAGAAAGAAGCCCTTGGCCAGGAAAGCAGCCGCAATGTAGCAGATACTCAATCAAAAGAAACCGAACTCAATGAGTTTAATAAAGTAATTACAGAACTTCAGAGCAGGCTGGAAGTCAAACAAAAAGACTTCGAATTTTCGAAAGAGCTGGAAGAAGAATTGCAGCGGCAAATTATCCTAACGAATGAGTTGCTCAATAGCGAGAAGGAATTGCTTAGCCATGAAAGCAGAAAGCTTGATTCAAAACAAAATGAATACAACCTAACCAAGTCAATGGTGGATAATCTTGAGGGGTTTCCTGAATCGATCCGCTTCCTGAAAAAGAATGCAGGCTGGGCCAGACAGGCCCCCCTATTCTCCGACATATTATTTTGCCGCGAGGAATACAGGATTGCCATAGAGAATTACCTTGAGCCGGTTATGAACCATTATGTTGTTGAAAC
Source organism: uncultured Sphingobacterium sp. (assembly GCA_964358565.1). Taxonomy (GTDB): domain Bacteria; phylum Bacteroidota; class Bacteroidia; order Sphingobacteriales; family Sphingobacteriaceae; genus Daejeonella. Next base: position 5,704 of record CAYHRC010000009.1, read on the forward strand.
ACAGGCAGAAGCTATCCAGGCCATTTGTCTTTTAAGTGATTCATCCAGGGGCAGGGCAAACTTTTTTATACTTGATGCTCCAGGTTCGCTTCCAAAACGCCCCACTATCAGCACCACCCGTACCGAACTGATCCCGGCACTTGACATTATTGATACAGACGCTAAATACAGGCCTTTATGTGAGTTGCTTCTTCATAATGTCTTTCTTATCCAGTCGGGGGAAGAAGATGAAATGCAATCACCTCTTCCTAATGAGCAGGTGGTTATTTTAAGCAAGACGGGAAAGTTTTCCAAAACAAGGACGGGAATGTCAGGAGGATCGGTTGGTCTTTTTGAAGGAAAGCGTATTGGCCGGGCTAAAAATTTAGAAAAGCTTTCAAAAGAGATTAGCGCAAGTGAGGCTGTAATACTGAAATTAAAAAATACAATAAGCGAAGCAAGCCTGAGGTTTAACCATTTAAATGAAGCTTCAAAAAGAGATGAGATCCAACAGCAACAGCAGGAGATTAATCGCCTTAGTAATGAATTTACTTCAGTAAAAACTAAGCAGGAACAATATCTGGCTTTCATTGAGAACAGCCTTAACAGAAAACAGGACATTGAACTTAAGATTAGCAGCATCAGCAATGAATTGCTTGCTTCAGAACCCCGGCTCACCGAACTAAAAATAAATAAACAGATCAAACAGGAACAGCTTCTGGCTGATCAGCAGAAATATAATGAGCTGGCTGAAATTCTTAGTTCACAGTCGGCTGTTTACAATCAGGAAAATATTCGCTTCCACCAGCAGCAAAATAAAGTTTCCGGCATTGAAAAAGATCTGGAATATCGCGAAAGTCAGCAAAAGAGCCTGGAAACAAGGATAGAATCAAACACTACTGAACTTGAAAAAACCCAAATAAGTATACAGGACACTTTAAAGCATTCAGACCATTCTGATGAGGATCTGATTGCTATGTATGCCCAGAAGGAAGAACTTGAGAATGCTGTCACTGAGGCTGAGCAAAATTATTATGCTTCACGGGGATTAATTACTGAATCGGAGAATGGTATCAGCACGCTCCGCCGTAATAAAGAAACTTCAGATCTGATCAGCAATGAGTTCAAAGATCAGAAAACGAATATTAAGCTTGAGCTTAACGCATTAAAGGAACGGCTGTCAGTGGAATTTTCTATTGATATTTCCAATCTGCTTGATGAGGAAATCACACCTGAACATATTGAAAACGAGCATGATCTGCGTGATAAAACAGAACGCATCAAACGTCAGCTCGATGAATTCGGGGCTATCAATTCCATGGCAATGGAAGCCTACCAGGAAATGAGTGAGCGATACAATTTTATTCAGGCACAGAAAAAAGATCTGGCTGAAGCCAAAGCTTCATTATTGCAGACCATCAAAGAAATAGATGATACCGCAAAAGAAAAATTCATGGAAGCATTTTCTCAAGTCAGGATACATTTTATCGAAGTTTTCCGCTCCCTTTTCAATCAGGAAGACAGCTGCGACCTGGTATTAGCTGACCCGTCGAATCCTCTTGAATCTGATATTGACATTATGGCCCGGCCAAAAGGCAAAAGGCCGCTGTCAATCAATCAATTATCCGGAGGAGAAAAAACACTGACAGCTACTGCCCTGCTCTTTTCATTGTATCTTTTGAAACCAGCACCTTTCTGTATTTTCGATGAGGTCGATGCACCATTGGATGATACCAACATCGATAAATTTAATAACATTATTCGTGAATTCTCCGGCCAGTCGCAGTTCATAATTGTTTCACATAATAAACGGACAATCGCAAGTACCGATATCATTTACGGTGTTACAATGGCTGAACAGGGTGTATCCCGTGTAGTGGCTGTTGACATTCGGGAAGTGGCATAATTCCACGTTTTCCTCAAGATGGAATAAAATTTGCAGAAGCCATTACTATGAAATTAATACACGAACTTCATATATGAGAAAATTACTCGTCATAATTACATTACTTTCGGTTAGCTGGGCGAATGCACAAAACATTGACCGAAGTCGACTGCTCTCAGATATAAAAACACTTTCTTCGGATCTTTATGAAGGAAGGAAAACCGGTACAACAGGAAATAAAAAAGCTGCTGATTTTATAGCAAAACGCTTTTCTGAAGCTGGTCTGGACTTCTATCAGGATAGTTTCAAACATCCTTTCACATTTATGGACCGGCTTAATAATGAACAGAAAGGCATAAATATTATTGGATATGTCAGAGGCAGAACGAAGCAGCTTATTGTTATTTCTGCACATTATGATCATTTGGGAATTAGTAATTCGAAGGTCAATAATGGGGCTGATGATAATGCTTCAGGTGTCGCTTCAATGCTGGCAATAGCCGAATATTTCAATCATCACAAACCCAAAAATACCTTATTATTCATTGCTTTTGATGCCGAAGAAGCAGGATTACAGGGCGCATATGCATTTGTAAAAAATCCAATCCTTTCTAAAAACAGAATAAAGCTCAACATTAATATGGATATGGTATCCCATAATGACAAATCAGAACTTTACACTGCCGGTACCTATAAAACTCCAATCCTGAAAAAGATTATTGAAGGCGCAGATAAGGATACGGGTATCAAAATTATCTTTGGCCATGATCTGCCCGGTACAGGAAAAGAAGATTGGACCATGCAAAGTGATCAGGGACCATTTGCTCAGGAAAACATTCCATTTCTTTATTTTGGCGTTGAAGATCATAAGGATTACCATAAGCCGAGCGATACATTTGCAAATATTAATCAGGATTTTTTTCATGGCGCCTCAACAGCGATATTAAAAAGCATTATCAAATCTGATAAGAATCTTAATAAAATTGGAGATAATCAACAGCTCCTGGTACAAACAAAATAGCTACCTTTGCAGTGCAAGCCGTTCTATCGCCGCGATTTATTCGTGGAGGAAAGTCCGGGCAACACAGAGCATCCTGCTTCCTAACGGGAAGGCTCCGGAAACGGAGACGGAAAGTGCTACAGAAAATATACTTCCTGTGGAGGGTGGGGTAACCTTCCCTGCCAGGTAAAGGTGAAAACGTGAGGTAAGAGCTCACGGTAGTGCATGGTGACATGTATTACGGTAAACCCCAGGAGTTGAAAGACCAAATAGGTTCCGGCTGAAGCTGCTCGCTTCGTTATCCCGCATATGCGGGATTATCCGGAATGGGTAGGTCGTTAGATCACGTAAGCAATTACGTGGCCAGATAAATGATAGAAATTTCGATTAATCGGAATACAGAACCCGGCTTACAGGCTTGCTTTTTTAAAATCTACCGTCCTTTTATTAAAGGAATTTTTCCTTTAAATGGGATTTCTATATATTTAAACTATCCTTATATTGCATGACTAATTTCTGGATGTTCCTTACGGGGATCAAATAAATTTTATGGCAAAAATTTTAATAATAGATGATGAAAGGGCTATCCGCAATACTTTGCGGGAGATTCTGGAATATGAAGAATATCAGGTTGAAGATACTGACAATGGTATTGACGCTCTCGAACTGATTAAAAAGAATGAGTATGATCTGATCCTGTGTGACATCAAGATGAATAAAATGGATGGTATGGAGGTTCTTACCGAAGGACTTTCTATTCAGCCTGATCTGCCATTTATTATGATCTCCGGTCATGGTACTGTAGAAACTGCAGTAGAAGCCAGTAAAAAGGGCGCTTTTGATTTCATCTCTAAACCACCTGATCTTAACAGGCTGCTGATCACTGTCAGAAATGCATTGGAACGCAAGAATCTGGTTACAGAAACCAAGGTTTTAAAGCGAAAAGCGAGCAAGACGCGCGAAATGCTGGGTAATTCTGCAGCTATCGGACGCATAAAAGATACGATAGAACGCGTAGCACCCACTGATGCCCGTGTTTTAATTACAGGTGCAAACGGCAGTGGTAAAGAACTTGTTGCACGCTGGCTGCATGAAAAGTCGAGCCGTTCAAATGCTCCTCTGATTGAAGTAAACTGCGCGGCTATTCCTTCAGAATTAATTGAAAGTGAATTGTTTGGACATGAAAAAGGCTCATTCACATCAGCAATCAAGCAAAGGATCGGAAAATTTGAACAGGCAAGCGGCGGAACCTTGTATCTTGATGAGATCGGTGATATGAGTCTTTCAGCTCAGGCAAAAGTTTTACGTGCCTTACAGGAAAATAAAGTAACACGCGTTGGCGGAGAAAAAGAGATAGAGGTGGATGTTCGTGTGATTGCGGCTACAAACAAGGACCTGCAAAAAGAGATCGAAGCAGGAAATTTCCGAATGGACCTTTATCATCGTTTAAGCGTTATTCTTATTCATGTGCCTCAATTGTCGGAACGCAAGGAAGATATTCCGATACTGGCCCAGAACTTTTGCGATGAGATCTGTAAAGAGTATGGCATGCCGGTCAAAAAGATCAACGATGCAGCGATGGAAGCACTTCAGACTATGCCATGGACAGGAAACATCCGGGAACTGCGCAATATGATCGAGCGTCTGATAATTCTGAGTGATAAAATTATCACAGACAAGGACGTAAGGACATTCGCAAACCCTTCATCGTTTTCAACAGGCTCAGAACATCATGCGAATGGGAGCCAACTCAATTTTGATCAGTTTGCGAACTTCCAGGAATACAAAGATTTTGCTGAACGCGACTATATTAAATATAAGCTTGAGAAAAATAACTGGAATGTATCTAAAACTGCAGATGATATTGACATCCAAAGGAGCCATTTGTACAGTAAGATTGAAAAGTACGGCTTGAAAAGAGCAGAATAATAGAATTTCACCTAATAGAAAGCGGCTTGTTCAGAGATCAAATCTGGAAACAAGCCGCTTTTTTATTAAGTATTTAAAGCGTTTTTATCTCAGCCACCAATTGCTGTAATACTGCTTTTGCATCGCCGAAAAGCATAAATGATTTAGGCTGAAAGAATAGCTCATTATCTATACCGGCATACCCGGGATTCATACTTCGCTTGTTAATAATGACCCATTTGGCCAGCTCGACATCAAGTACTGGCATTCCGTAAATTGGAGAAGCCGGATCTGTTTTTGCTGCCGGGTTAACCACATCATTTGCCCCCAATACCAAAACCACGTCAGTAGTTGGAAAGAGTTCATTTGCTTGTTCCATCTCCAGCAAAACGTTATAATCCACGTCTGCCTCAGCAAGTAAAACATTCATATGGCCGGGCATGCGCCCCGCAACCGGGTGGATCGCATAATTAACCTCAACACCCTTGTCTGTTAATAATTTTTCAAGTTCATGGCATACATGCTGCGCCTGTGCTACCGCAAGTCCGTAACCCGGAACGATTATCACACGTTTTGCGTAGCTCATTACAACGGCTGTGTCACTGATACTTATCTCCTTATATGCCCCCTGCTCCTTGCTGCCGGAGGCAGCTGATCCTGATCCGAAAGAACCGATCAAAACATTGCTTAAAGGCCTGTTCATGGCCTTGCACATCAGGATAGTAAGAATTGTTCCCGCAGACCCCACCAGGATTCCTCCTGTTAACATCACGGGATTATTATATAAAAATCCACCAAAAGCCGCCGCAACTCCGGTAAATGAATTTAGTAATGAAATAACAACCGGCATATCTGCCCCACCGATAGGTAAAACAAAAAACAACCCATATATTATTGATAAAACAAAGACCACATAAAATAAGGTGCCAGCCGACGGATCCAAAGAAATGATCAGATAGGCAGACAAACCAATGATAACTGCCAGAATCATAAGGTTAACGATATGCTGACCATTGAATGCAAAATCTTTAATCCGGCCATTTAATTTAGCCCAGGCCACCATACTTCCGGCAAATGAAACTGTACCAATGATAAGACTTGCAAATATGATCAAAAGGATCCCTCTGTCGGCTGAAAAGCCATTTTGTATCCGGTGCGAAAGATGATCAAACTCTGCGATGGATATAAGTGCTGCACAGGCCCCTCCCATTCCATTGAATAAACTCACCATTTCAGGCATGGCTGTCATCTTCACTTTTTTTGCAGCCAGAGCACCCAAAACACTGCCTATTAATAAGGCAGTAAATATCCAGATGTAATTGCCCAGCCTTATGCCCTCCTCCTGATATAAAAATATGGTTCCCAGGATGGAAATTCCCATACCAGCGGCCGCAATAAGATTACCTTTCCGGGCAGTTTCCGGATGACTCAACATCTTGAGTCCGATGATGAACGTTACAGATCCAGCCAGGTAACAAAGTATTAAGATATTTAATTCCATTTTATTTAAAGGTGTGAGGTTCTAACAGATGACAGGCTCATTTATTTTTTCTTTTTAAACATTTCAAGCATTCTGTCGGTCACCATGAAACCTCCAACTACATTTATAGTACCCAGTATGACGGCAAAGAAACCCAGCAGCAGAGCGACATAATTTTCACCCTCAGCTTTACCCATTACAATGATCGCCCCGATTATCACAACCCCGTGGATTGCATTCGCACCGCTCATAAGCGGAGTATGCAATACGCTTGGGACCCGCCCGATCACTTCTATCCCAAGAAATATGCTCAGAATTACAATGTAGATCATTTGCTGATGCTGAACCAGCCAGCCTAATATCGTTTCCATATTTTTATCAATATTTATTTAACTAACCATTTGTGTTACAGGTTACCTGTTATGTGTTACGGGTTAACACGCAACTCAAACTCGTAACTCGTAACACACAACTCATAACTCAACTAATGCCTTTACCCGATCATTACATATCTCGCCATCAAATGTGATACAGGCGCCTTTCACCAGATCATCACTAAAGTTGAGATTGACCCGTCCTTCAGGAACTATTATTAATTGCAAAAAATTAAGAACATTCTTTCCATAGAGTTTACTTGCATCGGATGGCATTGTGGCAGGAAGGTTAGAATTACCAATGATGGTCACATTCTTATAAACTACGGTTTCTTTATCTTTAGTTCTTGAGGTATTACCACCGGTAACAGATGCAAGATCTATAATGAGGGATCCCGTTTTCATGGTATCCAATACACTATCCGGTAAAAGGATTGGTGCTTTCTGTCCCGGGATCTGAGCTGTTGTGATAATCACATCTGCCCTGGCAGCAACCTCTGCAATACGCGCCCGTTGTTTCTGTTTGTATTCCTCCGTCTGCTCCACTGCATAACCACCGGCTTTGGAGGCATCAGATGCGCCCTCTACCTCAATAAATTTTGCGCCCAGACTCATGACTTCTTCCTTAACCGCCGGCCTTGTATCAAACACTTCAACAACTGCCCCTAAGCGCTTAGCAGTAGCAATCGCTTGTAATCCGGCTACACCTGCTCCAAGGATCATAACCTTTGCAGGGGCAATGCTTCCGGCAGCGGTCATAAACATTGGAAAATATTTCGGCAGCTGCATCGCCGCCAGCAATACCGCTTTATAACCAGCTATATTAGCCTGGGAACTCAAAACATCCATACTCTGGGCACGTGTTGTCCGTGGAAGCATATCCAGACTAAAGGTCGTGAGATTTTTATCCGCAAAGCTTTTAATTAATGGGGCTTGCGCCAGCGGACTATAAATGCCCAAAAGTACAGCATTAGCTTCCACCACTTGCAAATCATCGCTTGTTAAGGGATTAATACTTAATATTATCTCGGAACTTTTTAAAATATTTTCACGCGAAGAAATTTCAACTCCCTGCTGTATATAGAGTGAATCTGATGCAAAAGCTCTTTCACCACAGTTAGTTTCTGCAAGAACCCGTATATTTTGTTTTTTTAGTATTGGAATATGTTCTGGAAGCAATGAAACCCGGTTTTCAAAAGAGGGCTCACATAAGATACCAATTGTCATGAATGTAAATTAAGTAATTATTGCGAAAATTACTTAAAAGAATTTACTAGTCCCGGCTCTTGATAAAAAATAAAAATTTCACAAAATCAAAGGCTTATGAGCTATGTTATTAACTTGAATTAGCTTCAGAATTAGCTTCAACAAGACCTGAATTCACTCCTAAAAAACTATATTTGCGCTTCGAATGAAGTATATACGTAACTTTTGCATAATTGCACACATTGATCACGGTAAAAGCACCTTAGCTGACCGTCTTCTGGAATATACGAACACCATCACCCCACGTGAATCACAAGCCCAGTTGCTTGATGATATGGACCTGGAACGTGAACGGGGAATAACCATTAAGAGCCACGCCATACAAATGGACTATATCGAAAATGGACAGCCCTATATTTTAAATTTGATCGATACACCGGGGCACGTTGATTTTTCATACGAGGTTTCACGTTCTATTGCTGCTTGTGAAGGTGCATTATTAATAGTTGATGCTTCACAGGGAATACAGGCACAGACCATCTCAAATTTATACCTTGCTCTGGAACATGACCTGGAAATCATTCCCATTTTGAATAAAATGGATCTTCCCGGAGCTATGCCCGAAGAAGTAAAAGACCAGATCATTGAACTGCTAGGCTGCAAACGGGAAGATATTATTCCTGCTTCAGGTAAAACCGGGCTTGGTGTAGATAAAATTCTCAAAGCTATCGTGGAACGTATTCCTCCACCTAAAGGAAATCCGAATGGTGAGCTGCAGGCCCTGATCTTCGATTCAGTTTTTAATTCTTTCAGAGGTATCGTAGCCTATTTTAAAGTACTGAACGGTGAAATCCGCAAAGGGGATAGAGTAAAATTTGTGGCCACTGATAAGGATTATATTGCAGAAGAGGTTGGCACCCTGAAGCTGACCCAGAAACCTAAGGACGTGATTAAAACCGGGGATGTGGGTTATATCATTTCGGGTATTAAAGAGGCACGCGAGGTTAAGGTTGGTGATACTATCACCCATAAAGATAAGCCAAGCAAAGAGCCAATTAAAGGCTTTGAAGAAGTGAAACCTATGGTATTTGCCGGCATTTATCCGGTCGATACGGATGAATATGAAGAACTTCGGGAGAGTATGCACAAGCTTCAGCTGAATGATGCCTCTATAGTTTTTGAACCTGAATCTTCTGCCGCATTGGGTTTTGGTTTTCGTTGCGGTTTCCTCGGGATGCTGCACATGGAGATCATCCAGGAAAGGTTGGAACGTGAATTTGATATGACGGTCATTACGACCGTTCCAAACGTATCATATAAAGCATTTACATCAAAAGGAATTGAGATCGACGTTCATAACCCTTCCGATCTTCCTGACCCAAGCAAGCTTGAATATGTTGAAGAACCTTATATAAAGGCTAACATCATTACTAAATCCGACTATGTTGGAGCGATCATGTCGCTTTGTATCCAGAAAAGGGGTACGATAGTTAATCAGTCTTACCTGACTTCAGACCGGGTAGAACTTGTCTTTGAAATGCCTATGGGCGAAATTGTTTTTGATTTCTATGATCGCTTAAAGACAATTTCAAAAGGTTATGCTTCATTCGATTACCACCAGATCGGATACCGTCGCTCGGACCTTGTCCGTCTCGACATCCTCCTGAACGGTGAGCCGGTAGATGCCTTGTCTTCCCTGATCCACCGCACGAATTCGTATACTTTTGGAAAAAAAATATGTGAAAAACTGCGCGAGCTTATTCCGCGCCAGCAATTTGAAATCATTATTCAGGCCTCTATTGGCGCTAAGATCATTGCCAGGGAAACAGTGAAAGCCCTGCGAAAAGATGTCACAGCCAAATGTTACGGTGGTGATATTTCGCGGAAACGGAAGCTTCTTGAGAAGCAGAAAAAAGGTAAAAAGCGGATGCGCCAGGTCGGTAATGTGGAGATCCCGCAAAGCGCATTTATGGCTGTACTAAAACTGGATTAAAGCTTATTCGCAATTCGCGAACAGCGATTATAAAATGTTAATAAGCCTCTGATTGTTAATAAATAAGTATTTAAAAGACAAATGCAATTACTGGACGGAAAATTTGTATCAGAAAAACTAAAACAACAAATAGCTTTAGAAGCAGCCGGAATCTTGAAAAAAACCGGTCGCAAACCTCATCTTGTTACAATATTGGTAGGCCATGACGGAGGCTCTGAAACCTATGTTGCCAGCAAAATAAAGAATTGTGAAAAGGTCGGTTTTGATTCTACGCTTTACCGTTATGAAAATTCCGTGAGCGAGGAAGAATTATTAAGCAAGATCGAAGAAATAAATCAGGACCCCGGAACCGACGGGATCATAGTGCAGCTTCCTCTTCCCAGGCACATATCTGCTGACAAGGTTACTGAAAAGATCTCACCTGAAAAAGATGTGGATGGTTTTCATCCGGTTAACTTAGGCCGGATGCAACGCAATCTCCCCTCCTTTTTGCCCGCCACTCCCTACGGCATTTTATTAATGCTTGAAGAATATGGTATCGAAACTTCAGGTAAGCACTGCGTTGTAGTTGGCCGCAGTAATATTGTAGGTTCACCAATGAGTATACTGATGGCACGGAATACAAACCCGGGGAATTGTACGGTAACGATCTGTCACAGCAAGACCCCCGACATCCGGAAGTTCACCCTGGACGCCGATATTCTTATCGTAGCCATTGGCAAAAAGAACTTCATCACTGCAGATATGGTGAAAGAAGGCGTGGTAATTATCGACGTTGGCATGAACCGTGAAACTTCAACAGAAACTAAATCAGGCTATAAATTATTCGGCGATGTTGATTTTGAACATGTTGCTCCCAAAGCTTCCTGGATCACTCCGGTTCCTGGAGGTGTTGGTCTGATGACCATCGTGGGACTTCTTAAAAACACACTTGCCTCAGCTAAAAAAGAGGTCTATTAAACTTCATATATTTTTTTTGTAATCAGAATTTCCACCAGGGCTCTTTTATTCCAACATATACACCCTCTTCTCTGATCTCTACGGGATAGGTATTAATGTAATCACCCTGCCCGGGTGCACCCCTGCCTGTCTCAAGGTTAAATTCATGCCGGTGATAAGGGCATACCAGATTTTCTTTATCGCACCATCCCTGACTCAGATCCGCCCCTGCATGAGGACATTTATTCTGAACAGCAAAGATTCGCTGCCCCTCTTTAACAATGCAAAGTTTTTTGCCGGATACAGTAACTAGTTTAATAAAGTCAGGAGAGGTCAAAATGCCGGCAGCAAATAATTTAAACCATTTCATCTTTTACAGGATTTGTCAGTGCTGTGTCTCAATAGTCTTAAATCAATATTCAATAATTTAACTTAAGTATATTTGCATCCTAAATTACAAAATGGCACACCAAATTCCGCCTGCCGGCACATTATTACCTTTAATGGAAGAGTTTTACACGATCCAGGGTGAAGGATTTCATTCAGGAAAAGCAGCTTATTTCATTCGTCTTGGAGGATGTGATGTGGGATGCCACTGGTGTGATGTTAAAGAAAGCTGGGATGCAGAACTACATCCGCTTACGGCAACAGACCAGATCGTGGAAAATGCGGCCAAATATCCTGGTAAAGCGGTAGTTGTTACAGGGGGGGAGCCTTTGATCTATAACCTCGACTACCTCACCGCCGAACTGCAAAAAAGGGGAATTAAAACCTTTATTGAAACATCCGGAGCTTATCCGCTTTCAGGTAGCTGGGATTGGATCTGCCTTTCGCCGAAAAAATTCAAAGCGCCCAGAACTGATATCGGTCCTTTCGCCGGAGAATTGAAAGTGATCGTATTCAATAAAAGCGATTTTATATGGGCTGAAGAAAATGCCCGAATGGTTTCTGAAAACTGTAAATTGTATCTGCAGCCGGAATGGTCTAAGGCGGCTGAAGTAACGCCTTTAATTATTGATTATGTAATGAAAAATCCAAAATGGGAGATTTCATTGCAAACTCATAAATATTTGAACATTCCTTAATATCTGCTATATATTCGGGGATATTAAGACGACTCCACAAGCACATCTTCTCACCTATTATCGCAGGGGAAAAAACTGAGGCGCTTCATATAATGAAACTGCTTCACGCCGCTCATGGGAAGACATGAAGGTGTTCCTTCATGAGATATTTTCCAGCTAAAATTGTAAAGTATTCCTTATTAATCAAAACAGGCTTAATAAAATTTTCTACCTTCATACTTGAGACTACAGTATGAACAAGTTGATGTTTTTGTTTTTCTGCCTTATTACGGGCTTTGCTTACGGGCAGAAGCAAGTGTCATCTCCAAATAAACAGGCTCAGAAATCATATGTACAGGCCAATCAATACATCAGCTATAAACTGTACGATAAGGCAATCGCTGAACTTGAGCAGGTCGTTGCTCTGGACAAGAATTTTCCTGCAGCCTATCAGCAGCTGGGTGATATTTACCGTAAACTGGGAGATTACCCAAAAGCCCTGATCAGTTATAAAAAAGTACTGGAAATCGATCCTGATTTTCTCCCCTTAACTTATTTCGGACTTGCCGAAAGTGAATTGAACACCGGTGATTATACAAATGCCTTGCAGCATTTTAAAAAGTATGCATCATCCCCGGGGCTTAGTAATGAAAGCAAAATCAAATCCGCAAAGTATATGGCTGATTGTACATTCAGCTTGGAAGCAATTAAAAAACCGGTAAATTTTAAACCGGTGAACATCGGACAAGGCATCAATACCAAAGAAAATGAATATTTGCCTGTAATTACTGCGGATGAAGAAATGATTATTTTCACCAGGAAAAGCGCTGGAAATGAAGACTTCTATAAAAGTGTCAAGAAAAACGATCAATGGGCATCTGCAGAATATTTAAGTAAGGATATTAACACCTATAATTATAATGAGGGGGCTCAATGCATTTCTCCTGATGGCAATTATTTATTTTTCACAGGCTGTAACCGCCCAGATGGCCTTGGCCGCTGCGATATTTATATTTCAAAGTGGGAAGGAAAAGGCTGGAGTAAGCCTTTCAACATTGGCGGACCAATTAATACACCGGGATGGGAATCTCAGCCCTCCATTAGCGCTGACGGCAGAACCCTATACTTTGTGAGTACCCGCAATGGCGGATTTGGGGGTTACGACATTTGGAAGTCTGACCTGAATTCTGATGCATCATGGAGTGTACCAGTCAATCTTGGCCCCAGGATTAACACCGCATTTGACGAGCAATCGCCCTTTATCCATCCAGATGATGAAAGTCTTTATTTTTCATCCAATGGATGGCCAGGTCTGGGTAATAAGGATCTTTTCATAAGCCGTAAAGACCATTCAACGGCAAACCAGACAGGCTGGCAAATACCTCAAAATCTCGGATATCCTCTTAATACCTTTGGGGAAGAAAGTGGTTTAACCATCAGCAGCAATGGTAAGCTTGCATTTTTTTCATCCAATCAAAAAAGTGGTTTCGGCGGTCTGGATATCTATTCTTTTGAATTGCCAGAGAAAGTAAGGCCTAATATAGTAAGCTATGTAAAAGGGGTTGTTTTCGATAAAAACAGTAAAGCGTTTCTTGATGCAAAAGTTCAAATCATTAATTTAAGTAACGAAAACTTAATTTTTGATGATATAGCTGATCCGGAAAGCGGTGAATTTCTGGCTACGATGATTGCAGGAAAATCTTTTGGTTTAAATGTCTCGAAAGAGGGCTATCTTTTTTACTCCGGGAACTTCACACCGGAAGCAAAACTGGCCACTAAGCCTTTCCTTATAGAGGTGCCTCTTCAAAAAATAGAAGTCGGTGGTATGGTCGTTCTAAATAATATTTTTTTTCAGACCAATAAGTACGATCTTCTTCCTGAATCGAAATCAGAACTTCAGCAACTCATTGGCTTCCTAAATAATAATCCTTCTGTTTCTATCGAGATAGGAGGACATACTGATAATGTCGGAGACGATAAATCAAACCTTCTTCTTTCCGGACAAAGGGCAAAAATGGTTTATGAATACCTGATAAAGAATAAGATACCCCCTTCCAAATTAAGTTTTAATGGATATGGGGAAAGCCAGCCGGTTGCAGACAATTCAACTGAAGAAGGCCGGAAAAATAACCGGAGAACGGAATTTAAAATAACTAAAAATTAATTATATGGAACAGAATTATCAAAATCACAGCCGCATTGTACCTGGCTTTCACCGGGTGCTGCTTGTATT
>CAYHRC010000010.1:0-19637 GCA_964358565.1 uncultured Sphingobacterium sp.
GCCACGTAAAAAAAGATTTGCTTTTTAAACATCGTATATTTACCGGGGAGGCAAAACCAAATGTGATCAGGATCTTACCAGCTTTAAATTTAAAAAAGTCGGACGCCGATCAATTTCTTGAGGCCTTAAGTATTGAATTGAAAAATACATATGCCAAGAGTCTCGCATAATTGGGCTAAGAAATTATTATAATTTTTCTTTGCTGCTAAGAGGATTAAACAGATAAACAAGGAGAATTTTTTAGCTAAACGTTATGAAACTATTTTCTTCAGTTAATGATGTAACTGATTTAAAACAATTTATTGAGCAGGCCCTGATCCTGAAAGCCGACCCCTTTGCCCATAAAAATCTGGGCAAGGATAAAACTCTCGGACTCATATTTCTGAATCCGAGTCTTCGTACCCGCCTGAGCACCCAGAAAGCTGCATTGAACCTTGGTATGAATGTCATGGTGATGAACCTTGACAAAGAAGGATGGGCATTGGAGACTGAGGATGGGGTGGTTATGAATGGTACATCCGTGGAGCATATCCGTGAGGCAGCCGCGGTCATGGGGCAGTATTGTGATATTTTGGGTTTCCGTTCTTTCCCTAAGCTTCAGGATCGTGAAGAGGATTATAGTGAAAGTCTCTTTAATAAATTCGTTAAATATAGCGGCGTGCCTGTTGTCAGCCTGGAAAGTGCAACCCTGCATCCCTTGCAAAGCTTTGCCGATCTGATAACGATTACAGAAAACTGGAATTCTCCAACACCTCCTTTGGGGGAGTCCGGGAGGGGGCTTCCGAAAGTTGTTTTAACCTGGGCACCGCATGTTAAAGCTCTGCCACAAGCTGTGCCGAATTCTTTTTCCGAATGGATGTGCAGGGCACAGGCTGAGGGCCTGCTGGAATTCGTAATCACTCATCCGGAAGGATTTGAACTAAAAGATTCATTTACTCAGGGAGCTGCAATTGAGTTCAATCAGGATGCTGCACTGAAGGGCGCTGATTTTGTATACGTTAAGAACTGGTCATCTTACCGGGATTATGGTAAAACAATTCAGGGAGCTGAATCATGGATGATGAATCATAAAAAGCTGGAGCCTACCAATCAGGCAAAAGTGATGCATTGTTTACCTGTCCGGCGTGATTATGAGCTTTCATCCGAAATTCTCGATGGGCCGCATTCACTGGTTATCCCGGAAGCGGGCAACCGGGTATGGTCAGCGCAAACTGTTTTGAAAAATATGCTGGAGGGCCTTAGATGAGCTCATTGTATATTATAAAGATTGGCGGGAATGTCATAGATAATCCGGAAAATTTAGAAAGATTTTTAAGCGATTTTTCAGAGCTCAAAGGGTATAAGATCCTGGTTCATGGCGGGGGCAAGATAGCTACTAAAGTTTCTGCCGACCTTGGCATTAAATCGCAGATGGTGGAGGGCCGCAGGATCACCGATGCAGAAAGTTTGAAAGTGGTAACCATGGTATATTCTGGTTTAATCAATAAGAACATTGTCGCAACACTGCAGGGAAAAAATTGTAATGCAATAGGTTTAACCGGCGCTGACGGAAATATCATCCGTGCAACAAAACGTCCGCCCGTGAAAGTCATCTCCCGGGGAGAGGATTTAGGTGAGACGATTGATTACGGCTTCGTTGGCGATCTGAATGAACATTCAGTGAATTCTGAAGCTATGCATAAACTGCTTGAATCAGGCTTTGTGCCGGTTTTCTCTGCAATTACTCATGATGGTAAAGGCCAGCTTTTAAATACCAATGCGGATACAATTGCTTCAGTAATAGCCATTTCAATGGCAAAATTATATGATACCTCACTGATATACTGCTTCGAAAAGGCAGGGGTGCTAAGAGATGTGAATGATGAAGGATCAGTTATCAAAACAATTGATCCTGAATATTATAATAGATTAAAGCAGGAGGGTGTGATCAGTGAAGGAATGATTCCAAAGCTGGATAATGCCTTTGCCGCGATAAGCAAGGGTCTTAAAGAGGTCTGCATCGGGAAAGCAGATGCTCTTTCATATTTAAAGAAACAAAATTTCGGAACCCGGTTAATTATCAGATGATGAATACAACAACACGTAAAACTGCAATTTTAGGCAGCGGAAATATTGGGATGTCCTTAGCCAAAGGACTTGTTAAATCAGAATATTCCAGGGCTCAGGATATAACCCTGACACGTCGCAATGTTCAGCATTTGACTGATCAGTTACAGCAGGGTTTTCAGGTTAGCGACGACAATTTCAGGGCTGTATCCAATTCCTCGGTAGTTATTCTTGCGGTACTTCCACAGCAGCTTGACAATTTACTGGAGCAGATCGGGGATGCAATAGATGCTAAAAAACATCTGGTGATCTCGGTCATATCAGGAGTATCTTGTGCGGATATCCG
Source organism: uncultured Sphingobacterium sp. (assembly GCA_964358565.1). Taxonomy (GTDB): domain Bacteria; phylum Bacteroidota; class Bacteroidia; order Sphingobacteriales; family Sphingobacteriaceae; genus Daejeonella. The sequence continues at coordinate 2,393 of CAYHRC010000010.1, forward strand.
GGAAAAGATCGGTAATGACGTTCAGGTAGTAAGGGCAATGCCAAATACCGCTATTGCTATTAGTCAATCTATGACCTGCATTGCTTCCGATAATGCAAGTAGTGAAAATATTTCTGAGGTTATGAAAATGTTCGAAACGGTTGGTTCTGTCATAAAGATTAACGAGGACCTGATGACATCCGCAACGGCTCTCTGTGCCTGCGGTGTGGCGTTCTTTTTACGTGCGATCAGAGCAGCTTCTCAGGGAGGTGTCGAGATTGGTTTTCATGCAGATGAAGCATTAAAAATGGCAGCCCAGACTGCCAAGGGCGCTGCATCGCTCTTATTGGAGCTAAATAGTCACCCGGAGCAAGAAATAGATAAAGTGACCTCACCAAAAGGTTGTACTATAGCCGGTTTAAATGAGATGGAACACCAGGGCTTCAGTTCATCATTGATTAAAGGAATTAAATTGTCGGCTGCAAAAGCCGGAGAATTATATGTCAAAAAATAATTGCCATGCTTGAACAACTGGCTGATGATAGCATTGAATTATTGAAAAAGCTGATCCGGATACCATCTATCAGTAAACAAGAGGATGATACGGCTTCAGTAATTGAACAATTTTTGCAGCAGCGGGGTGTTAAAACTTCCCGTAAACTCAATAATGTCTGGGCTTACAATAAGTTTTTCGATGTGGCTAAGCCAACTTTACTGCTTAATTCTCACCATGATACGGTAAAACCAAATTCGGGCTATACCCGCGATCCCTTTGCCGCCGGCCTCGAAGACGGCAAACTTTACGGACTGGGAAGTAATGATGCAGGGGGCTCCCTGGTATCACTGATAGCGACATTTTTGTACTTTTATAATCAGGAAGATTTAAAATATAACCTGTGTATAGCTGCAAGCGCAGAAGAGGAAATATCAGGGCAAAATGGACTTGAGCTTATCATTCCCGAATTAGGTCCCCTGGACTTTGCTATTGTAGGGGAACCTACATTAATGCAGCTGGCAATTGCAGAAAAGGGCTTGATGGTTTTAGATTGCGTCGTTCATGGGAAAGCCGGTCATGCGGCAAGGGAAGAAGGAGAAAATGCCATTTATAAGGCACTCAGGGATATTGAATGGTTCCGCACATACGAGTTTGCGAAGAAATCAAAACTATTCGGGCCTGTAAAAATGACTGTTACTATTATTGAAGCGGGATCACAGCATAATGTAGTGCCGGCGATATGTAAGTTCACCGTTGATGTCAGGGTTACAGATGCCTACCGCAATGAGGAAGTACTTAATATCATCCGTCAAAGTGTGAATTGTGATGTTATTCCAAGGTCAACACGTTTAAAGTCATCCTCGATCAGCATCGATCATCCTATTGTTAAGGCTGGTATAGCACTTGGAAGAGAAACTTATGGTTCGCCAACGACCAGCGATCAGGCCTTGCTGGATATTCCTTCCCTGAAACTGGGTCCGGGTGATTCTGCCAGGTCACATATGGCCGATGAGTTTATTTATACAGATGAAATAAGACAGGGTATTAGCTTGTATGTTAAATTAATTTCGGAGATCGTATAATGAAACCGGAGCTGAATATTCGTTTAGAAAGCGAACGTACTTTATTACGCCCGCTTAGCCCGGATGACGAGGCAGAATTGCAGCTGATTGCAAATGACGAATCCTTGTGGATCTATGGAATATCTGATAAAAAGACCAATCGTATTGCGGGATGTACCCGTCTGGCTGATATCTCATGGAAAGATGAACGAGGGCAGATTGGCTGGACATGGATAGGGCATGACTTCCAGGGCAGCGGCTTAAATAAGGATATGAAATTCCTGATCCTTAATTATGGTTTCGACAAATTAGGACTGAATAGAATTGAATTTAAAGCTGATGAGCTCAATCACAAGTCCCGTCAGGCGCTGATCGGAATCGGCGCCACCCGCGAGGGAGTGCTTAGGGAACATATGAAATTACATACCGGATACATCAGAAACACTGTTATTTATAGTATTTTGAAATCCGAATGGGACACGATTAAAATGAATTATTTTACAAACTTCACATCAGTATGAGCAAGCTCTGGCAAAAGAATACAGTAACTGAAAGATCTGTAGAGAAATTTACTGTCGGCAATGACAGAGAGATGGATCTCCTGCTGGCCCCTTTTGATGTGCTGGGTTCACTGGCACATACGCAGATGCTGGAAAGTATTGGTCTGATGCAAAAAGATGAGCTGAAACAGGTTCAGGCTGAATTGAAAGCCATTTATAAGGAAATTCAGGAGCGGAAATTCATCATTGAGCCCAATGTGGAAGATGTTCATTCACAGGTTGAATTCTTATTAACCACCCGGATTGGTGAGGCAGGGAAAAAGATACATAGCGGACGTTCAAGAAATGATCAGGTGCTTGTGGATCTGAAATTATTTTTCCGCAGCGAGATACAGAAGCTGGTGCATAATACTGAGCTGCTATTTGATCAGCTGATCAGTCAGAGTGAAGAACATAAAGATAAGCTGGTCCCCGGTTATACACATCTTCAGATCGCTATGCCCTCTTCATTTGGTTTATGGTTTGGGGCATACGCCGAAAGCCTGTCGGATGATATGGAACTGATGCTTGCAGCATGGAAAGTTTGTAATAAAAATCCACTTGGTTCTGCTGCCGGATATGGTTCATCGTTCCCTTTAAACCGTACCATGACCACGGAATTATTAGGATTTGACTCGCTTAATTACAACGTAGTTTACGCCCAGATGGGTCGGGGCAAAACCGAGCGGATTTTAGCTCAGGCGATGTCATCAATAGCGGCAACTCTGGCTAAACTTGCAATGGATGCCTGCCTGTTTATCAATCAGAACTTTGGCTTCATTACTTTTCCGGATGAACTGACAACCGGCTCAAGTATTATGCCTCACAAAAAGAACCCGGATGTGTTTGAACTGATCAGGTCGAGGAGCAACAAGATCCAGGCATTGCCCAATGAAATCGCTTTGATGACCACGAACCTGCCTTCAGGATATCACCGTGACCTCCAATTGCTTAAAGAAAACCTGTTCCCGGCATTTGAATCGCTGAATGAATGCCTGGAAATGACAGGCTTAATGCTGCGATCCATCCGTATCCGTGAAGATATCCTGGCGGATGAAAAATATGCCTATCTCTTTAGTGTGGAAGCTGTGAATGAAGAAGTCCTTAAGGGAATTCCCTTCCGTGAAGCTTATAAAAAAGTGGGAGCCTTAATAGAAAGTGGCGAATTCAAAGCTCCTGCCGGGCTTAGACATACACATGAAGGGAGCATTGGTAATCTGTGCAATGAGCAGATCAATGCTTCATTTAAAAGTATTTTGAGAGAGTTTAATTTTTTAAAGGTTGAAAACGCGATTACTGAACTGCTGGCGGAGAAGGCCTGAGTTATTATTATTTATTTGCAGGATATTTAGATCCTGTTAAAAGATCCAGTACGATTTATGAATATATCAAAATTAGCAGCCACTCTTGAAGGGTCTGAAATTATTAAAATTGCCGGCGAAATTAATGAGCTGAAAAGAAAAGGGCAGCAGATCGCTAATCTGACGATAGGGGATTTCGATTCGAACATTTATCCTATACCCTCTGAATTAAGAGATGGCATTATGGAGGCGTATGCAGATAATCAAACCAATTATCCTCCCGCTGAAGGCGTAGCTGTTTTGCGTGATAATATCTCCAAATTTTTGCAGGAACGCTTCGGACTAACATATAACAGTAAACAGATCCTTGTAGCTGGTGGTTCAAGGCCTCTTATTTACGGAACCTTTATGGCATTGATTGATCCCGGTGACAAGGTGATCTATCCAACGCCTTCATGGAATAATAACCATTATTGCCGGTTTACGGGAGCCACTCAGGTAGCGGTTAAAACTTCAGTTGAGAACAATTTTATGCCTACTGCTGATGACATCCGGCCGCATTTGAAAGGAGCAACCCTGCTTGCTTTATGTTCGCCGCTTAATCCTACCGGGACCATGTTTGCAAAAAAAGACCTTGAAGATATCTGCGATCTGGTATTAGCTGAAAATAGGAGCCGTCCGGAGGATGAAAAACCACTTTACATCATGTATGACCAGATCTATTCTCTGCTTACTTTTAGCGGACAGGTACATTATGATCCCGTTTCACTGCGCCCTGAACTGAAGGACCGGGTTATTTATATTGATGGGATTTCAAAATGTCTTGCTGCAACCGGAGTACGGGTAGGCTGGGCCTTCGGACCGGAGCATGTCATCGATAAAATGAAAACAATAGTCGGGCATGTGGGTGCATGGGCTCCCAAGCCTGAGCAAATTGCTACAGCAAAATTCCTCACTCAGCCTGCTGAATTAAACAATTACCTGAGCGCTTTTAAAACAAAGGTGCAGCAAAGTCTGGATACACTTTACCAGGGAATTATTCAGCTGAAATCTGAGGGTCTTGCAGTAGATGCCATTAATCCGATGGGAGCAATTTATCTTACTGTAAAAGTCGATTATATTGGTAAGACTACGCCGGATGGAGATGTTCTAAAGAACAGTGCAGATGTTAACTTTTACCTGATCAAAGAAGCTAAAATTGGCATTGTACCATTTTCAGCATTTGGTACTGACACTGGCATGAACTGGTTCAGGGCTTCTGTAGGAGGCTGTTCCCTATCAGATATCGAACAGATGATTCCAAGGCTGAAAGAAGCCCTCATCAAACTGAAATAATAAAAAAAACCGGCCAGCCGGTTTTTTTTTATTGAAAATCTATTGAACTCTTGATGGCCTGCCCTGATTGTTGCTACTTCGATCGGAACCTGTATTTTGAGTTTCGCTGCTGCGGCTTTGTCCGGAACTTTGCTGTCTGCTGTCTCTGGAGCTAACCTGGGGCTGCGGAGTGGGTTCGGACCGTGCTGGCCTTTGTTCCCTTGGCTGTTCCCTTGGTTGTTCTCTTTGCTGTTCCTTTGGTTGTTCTCTTGGTTGTTCCCTTGGTGCAGGTGCCTGCCGGATTTCAGGTGCTGTCTGACGTTCAGCGGGTGCCTGGCGCTGGCTTTGTGAAGCACGGCTCTCCTGATTATCAGAGGTCCTGCCTGATCTTTGTGATGATGCTGGTAAACGCTGATCTTCCGGGCGTGCAGTGCTTTGTGTAGTTGGCTTTTCAGAGAGACTGTTTTCTGATCTGCCGCTGTTTGAGACTCTGCCGCCTGAATTCTCTGTTGATCGCTGTGGTCTCGGACTTTGCACACGGTTATCAGAATTTCTATAAGGATCATTTGAAGGTGATGATGTGGAGCTGCGGCCTGAGCGGTCGGTGTTCCTTAATACTTCAGGACGATTATTCCGGCTTCCATAACGATCTGATCTTTGGTCCCTTATATCATGTATGGTAACCGGCTGTCTGGTCACTCTACGAATTTCTTCTGCACGCGGACCTGCATAATACCTGTTTTGGTTATAGACATATGTATTATTAATAATCGTGGTATTACTATAAATGCCCCGGTTCCTCTCTCTGTTATATCCTGGATAACTGGAATAATAAATTGAGCGCTGCGGCACGAAAACCCAGTAATAATCAGGGATTCTTCCAGTATAAAAATTCATTCCGGGTGCAAGAGGTGCCCATCCATAATAGCCCCCGCCGCTTCTCCAGCTTACCCAAGCAGGTCCCCAATTGGTATCGGGTACCCATAACCAGCCTCTTCTGCCAGCGTAGTGCCAGCGGCCATAATGAAAAGGTGCCCAACCCCAGTCGTAATCTGATACCCAGGTATTACCGTAGCGTGTCATTTCCCAGTGACCATCGCTGTAATACGGGCGGAATTCGTTCTGGTCAACATCCGGACGCCATACGCGTCCATACTGGGAATCGTTTATCCAGTCGCCATAAGGTGAAAGCTCATAATAAAATGTTTCAAGAGAAACATCATCGTACTGAGCCTTTACATTAGAGGGAATAAAGAAAGTTAAAAGCAATAATAAGCTGAGTGCGCAAAGAGGAAAATTTCGTGTCTTTTTCATAGCTACTGATTATTTGTACTGGTATATAGATAAGAGTACAAAATGTTGTGAAAGGTTGCTTTGTAAATACATAATTAGCTTGTACCATCAAAAACGTTACAAATGCTGTTCAAGTATGGTGCTTTTGTAACGATTCGCATGTTGATGACATAGAATTTGAGTAATTTTGACAAAATCAAAGCATGCATCCAGGTTCACTTTTTCTTATTCCGGTTCCTTTAGCGGATAATACCCCGGCTAAATCATTCACTCCTTACCTGACTGATACAATTAATCATATTAATGAGTATATCGTTGAAAACAGTAAAACTGCCCGGAGATTTCTGAAAGAGGCCGGCCTCAAAACGCCTCAAAGTGAACTTATTATCCATGATTATGGAAAGCATAACCGCGACAGCAACATAAATGAATTTTTTATAGGGCTTCTGGACGGTAAAGATGTGGGTTTAATGAGCGAAGCCGGTTGCCCCGGAATAGCTGATCCTGGTGCTGAAATTGTTGCTTTTGCGCATCAAAAGGGTATAAAAGTCATACCCCTGGTAGGCCCCAGTTCTATTCTGTTAGCTCTCATGGCTTCAGGTTTCAACGGGCAGAGCTTTACCTTCCATGGTTACCTGCCAATTGATAAGGTACAGCGTGCAAATAAGATTAAGGAACTAGAGGCTTTAGCAGAACGGTATAATCAGACGCAGATTTTTATTGAAACGCCTTTCAGGAATAATCCTATGCTGGAGGAAATATTAAGAAGCTGTAAACCGGAAACAAGATTATGTATTGCCTGTGATCTGACTTCAGAGGATGAATTTATTCAGACAAAAAGCATCGGGGAATGGAAGTCCCAAATCCCGGAGCTGCATAAAAGGCCGGCAATTTTTCTTTTGTATAAGAAATAGGATCTTTAAGATATTGAATTTACCTCTCCGTCATGATTGATAAAGGTCAATTGTTTTCAAAGGTGTGACTGAACGAAATCACTTTCCGCTCGGTTATGTGATTTCGCAAGTCAAAAAAAATGTTCAGACTTACGAATTTACCTCTCCGCCATGCTTGATAAATTCGTCAGTCGCTTTTCAAATTTGTCGGGTTTGACGGATAGAAACTAAGTCAGTTTAGCCATGGATAGTCTCAGACTTCCCATAGTTCTGAATAACCTTAGCTTCGTATTCCAGGAACTCTTTCCAGCGTTTTTCAACGTCGATATCTCCGGCATATTTACGCGCCAGGGTAATGAACATGGTATAATGACCCGCTTCGCTTACCATTAATTCATGATAAAAATCGGCAAGCTCCTTATCGTTGATATGTTCAGACATTACTTTAAACCGTTCGCAGCTCCTGGCCTCGATCATTGCAGAGAAAAGCAGGCGATCAATCAGCTGTTCATGCCGGCTGCCTCCCTTTATAACAAATTGCAAAAGTTCGTTAACATAATGGTCCTTTCTTTCACGTCCCAGAACAAATCCGCGTTGCAAAATCAGGTCATGAACACGCTTAAAATGGTCCATCTCTTCCTGTACCAGCAGGGCCATCTCCTGAACAAGATCAGACAAGTTAGGATTTTGTACGATTAGAGTGATCGCATTGCTGGCAGCTTTCTGCTCACAAAAAGCATGATCAGTCAGGATCTCTTCGATATTACTTTCAACAACATTTTTAACCCAGCGCGGATCAGTTGGAAGCTGAAGTTTCAGAATGGTTTTTTCGTTGCTCACGTTACAAATTTAATATTTAACCCTGTCAGGGTCATCAGAGTTTTTACCTGTAAAGATTCTTGCTTTCTATAAACTTCAAAACTTTATCCGGCACAAAATATTGAACGTTTTTACCCTCTTTAACAGCTTTCCTGATAAAGGTAGCCGATAATTCCATCAATGGTGTTTCGGTAATGCTGATAGCCGGATGATCTTTGAAATCATGATTGTCATATCCCGGGCGCGGGTAGATGTGGATATGATAGTCGCGCAGGATCAGCTCATAGTTTTTCCACTTTTTTAGTGAAACCAGATTATCCGAGCCCATGATCAGGCTGAAATCATGTTCAGCGTATCTTTCGTGAAGATAGGTGAGTGTATCGATGGTATATGAAGGCTGAGGAAGCTTAAGTTCAACATCGCTTACCCTGATATTGCTTGCATCTTCTGTTGCTAATTTGCTCATCTCCAGGCGATCGTACATATTGATCAGATCACTTTTTTCCTTTAATGGATTATGAGGAGATACCACGATCCATACCTGATCCAGGTCTGTATAATTAGCCATGTAATTGGCGATGATCAGGTGGCCTGTATGAATTGGATTGAAAGAACCGAAAAATAAGCCGATTTTCATATTTTATAAATGAGCTTTATCAGCCTGCTAAGAAATTTTTAACCAATTCCTCTGCTTCCATGCAGGCAGTTTCAAGATTATAATTTTTTAAAACCACATCAAATAGGGTTGAATATTTGAGTTCTTTGTCTGCTTTTTTAATTCTTTCCGCTAATTTTTCGGGGAGGTCCGTACCCCTTCTGGTAAGACGTTCGATCAATACTTCCAAAGATGGCGGCTGTACAAAGATGGCCAGTGCATCATCGCCATACTTCTTTTTCAGGTGAAGTCCGCCTTCCACATCGATATCAAAAATGACATGCTTTCCATTTGCCCAGATACGTTCGATCTCTGAACGTAATGTGCCGTAGAATGTTCCAGTGTAAACCTCCTCGAATTCTACAAATTCCTTATGTGCGATCTTGTGAAGAAAATCTGCTTTGCTGATAAAATAATAATCTTTTGCATGAATCTCATCCCCCCTCTGTGGCCTCGTGGTAGCTGAAATGGAAAAAGAAAGTTCAGGTATTTTTTTTAAGAGGGAATGTACAATAGTGGTTTTACCTGCTCCGGATGGAGCTGAAAATATGATGAGTTTGCCGTTATTCATGTTATAAGTTGTACGTTATACGTTGTACGTTTTAAGTAGTACGTTATACGTTTACGTGGCAGTGGTTAAAATCTTTGATTAGTATTTTTCTTTATTAAATAGTTTATGTCGTTTGCAGGGAAACGTAGAACGTACCACGTAAAACGTTTAACTCTCTACAATACGTTAAGTAATTGTTCCTTAATTTTCTCAAGCTCTTCTTTCATCCCAACAACGATCTGCTGCATTTTGGCGTCATTAGCCTTAGAGCCCATGGTATTGATCTCGCGTCCGATCTCCTGAGAGATGAAACCGAGCTTTTTGCCATTTGCATCCTTGTCTTTCAATGCTTTAATGAAATAATCACAATGGCTTTTAAGACGGATCTTTTCTTCTGTAATATCGAGCTTATCGATGAAATAAATCAGCTCCTGTTCAAAGCGGTTATAATCAACATTCTCTTTGCCTACAGCATCCTTAAGGAAATTATCCAGGCGTTCCCTTATAGCCGGTATACGATTTGGTTCTTGTTCAGAAACCTGTTTCATGCCGTCAAGGATATTATTGATCCGAAGGACCAGGTCCTGTTTCAAAACAGTGCCCTCATCCTGGCGAAAATTTTGAAAATCTGACAGGGCTTCTTCAAATGTTTTATACAGGGTCTTCCACTCATCATCGGTGATATCATCAGCGCTGTACTGAACAACTTCAGGAAAGTTCAAAGCCATTTGAAGCAGGTTGCTTCCGGTATCCCCAAGATCTTCGGCAGAAGTTTTAAGCTGATCATAATAATGCTTCAACAAAGTCTTGTTGATAGTAGAGGTTCTTAAGGTAGTTTCAGCATATTCCACACTGATACTAATATTTACCTTCCCGCGTTCAATCTGCTTACTGCACTCGTTGCGCAATAAAAATTCCTTATCAGAAAATGCCTTTGGGATTTTTATGGAAATTTCCAGGAACTTGCTGTTCAAGGATTTGATCTCAACTATATATTTTGCCCGGGCAAAATCATTGGTTGCCAAACCATAACCTGTCATGGATTTTATCATCGGGCAAAGATAAGATTTAATTGCTGAAAAGGTACTTGCGCTGTTTCAGATCCTGAAGATTGCATTTAACATTATTTAAGAAAAAGGGACGGCATCATTTGTTATTTTTGAATTATTAAAGCTGAAATGAATTCATTCCTGATAAAAATTTCTTTTATACTTCCCTTATTTCTTATGTGCGCCTTATATCTGGGTGCTCAGGAACGTACCGTGCAGGGGCTCCTCATAGACAGGTCAGGGTCCTCGCGGGTAAGTAATGCTTCGATCACCAATAAAAGAAGCGCACAGATAAGATTAAGCAGTGATCTCGGCTTATTCGGGATCTCTGCAAGCATTGGTGATACGCTTGTTATTTCAAAGATAGGCTATTCAGATCTTGTCATGGTGTTGCCTTCCTTTGAAGACCTTGTATTAAAGATGCAGCCTGTAATCCAGTTATTAGAGGTAACTGTTCAGGCGCAAAGTAAAAAGCAGGAGCTTGATGAGTTGAAAGACCAGTATCGTAAGAAAGGCTCTTATTACGCTGGTAAACCTCCCCTTCTTGCCTATGTCTTCCAGCCCCTAACCGCGCTGTATGAATTGATAGGTAAAACGCCCGGACAGGCAAGAAGGTTCAATTCCTATTATATGACCGAACTCCAGCAGACTGAAATCGATCGCAGATTCAATGCCTACACAGTTCAAAGAATTACCGGTCTCGGGGGAAATGATCTGAAAAATTTCATGGTCGTTTACCGGCCTGGCTTTGATAATTTATCCCGCCTGGATGAATATGGCCTGATCCGCTATGTTAAACAATCCCTTATCACATACAATAGCTCAGGCCGGCCCAAAGGTTTGTTAAGCCTGCCTACATTGCCCAAAGCCCCTGATCTCAGCGAAAAAATATTGAAATATTAATTTAAATCTTGGGTGATAAGGCCTTCAATTTGCTTATAAACCTTTTCTTTTAGTGCCTGAAGGTCATCCAGCCCAAGACCACTCACGTCTACCGGCTTATCAAATATGCATGTTATCAGTCCGGGTCTGGCCAAAACCGGATTATTTTTTGAAAAAAGATTCCCGGTATTTTTAATTGCGAAGGGAGCCAAAGGGGTTTGAGTTTCAATTGCGAGTCTGAAAGCCCCATCATAGAATTCGGCGAGAGTATTGCTGCTGCTGTTAATTGTTCCTTCAGGAAAGATCAGTATTGACTGACCCTTCGAAAGACCAGCTTTAAGTTCCTCCACACTCCGGGCACGGCTTTCCTGGCTTTTCCGGTCTATCAGCACAACCGCCCTTTTGTAAATTAATCCGAAGATGGGCAATTTTACCATTTCAATCTTGCCTAATGGCTTGAATGAACCAGGAATTGCAATAACCACGGCAACCGCATCTAAATATGAGCTGTGATTGCAGACATAGATGTAGGCTTTGTTCTTATTTACCAGGTGCCTGTTTTGTACCCTGACAGGAAAGTAACACAGGATAGAAAGTATCCACGCCCATATTTTGAGGAAAAAGAAAATGATATCCTGTGCCTGCTTATCCCTGAAAACTGCAGAACTTATCAATATAAATGGCAGAACCAGGATCATGACAGATATTAAGACAAAGAAACCCCAGATAAGGAATAAGAATGAGGCTATTCTTTTTATGAACATGAACACTACTCTTTATATTTATAAAGTACATACCATTGATCTTCTTTGTTAAGCCGGTTATTAAATCTGTAATATTCCCGGATCCTGCCCGGATTAGTGTTTTTTAGCAGGGCAATGTAAAATCCGGGATTTTTTTCAGATTCTGTGTATTTGAGAATCCTGCCGGTGAATCGTGATAAATAAAAGGACGTCTGAAATGCCAGGTAAGTGGATTCATCCCGTTGGTAGCTTATAAAATGTCTGCCTGCCAATTGAACACGATCTGTTTTTTGCTGGGTCGGGCCAATAAGATAAATAGCCTGATTACCGATTATTTGAGACATTTTTAATGCATCTGCTTTATAAGGTTCATTTTGTTTCTTTGTTGGCAGAATAACCAGGTCAAATCCGATTCTGGCTACAAGAATGATCAGCACGGCGGCAAGGATCCATTCTGCCGAAGACCTGAATTTTAGATAGTATATACCTGCGCTAACAGCCAGACCTAATAAAAAACATGCAATCGCATCTGTCCATACTCCCCGTACAAGGCCAAAAATGTCCAGGCCAATCAGGCCGGCAGATACGCTAATACCGATAAAAAAATAAAATAGCCTGATGCGGTTTAATTCATTTACTAATGGCTTCTCAGTTAATGCCGAAGCAAGTAATGAGTAAATGAACGGAAAAAACATATACAGGTATCTTTCCCGGGTGCCGGGCGAAAGCAGATAAAGAACGCCATTTGCGAGGCAGAACCATAAACAAAACTTGAGAAATGGATTTGTTCTCAGCCGCTGATTCCATTGACTATTAATTGTCAATATAAATAACAGAAACCAGGGTGCCGATATCTTAATAAGCATGACCGGAAAGTTCAACAGGTGCATGAAACTGTCTGAAATGCTTCTTTCGAGCGCTGTTCTTGAAAAGGTCTCTGTAAATAAGCGGGCCAGGTAAGGACCAACATCATAATGTAAAGAATACAAATAAAAATAAGCTCCTGCAGGCAACACAAGCAGCACAATCCCTGCAAAGTGCCATATAGAGAACAGGCGTTTATAATCTTTGTTGAGAAAAAAGATCAGCAAAATAGTAATAGCCTGAAAAAATAATGAGGGAATACCTTTAGTGAGAACACCAGCTGCAGTTAACAGATAAGAAATGATAAATAGCCAGTGCCACTTTTTTTTCTGATAGAAATGAAAAATTAGCACGCACTGTAAATAAATGAGTAAGGCAAAAAACAGATCGATCTCTCCCAACAGTGAAAAGTAAAATAATATATCTGCACTTGTAATATAAAACAGGGCGGAGAATAAAGCCGCCTGCTTACCAATATAGATCTTACTGATGCGATAATGAATGGCAGCAGTTGCCAGTACAGATAAAACCGATGGAAGTCTTACTACCCATTCGGCTTTTCCTAATAAACTGAAAAACCCGATCAGGATCCAGTTGTAAAGCGGGGGTTTATTATAATACAATTCCCCATTCGTTGTTGGAATAAGCCAGTTATCGGCCAGCAGCATCTCAAGAGCGACAAGAGCCCTCCGTGGTTCTTCAAAAATGAGCTGATACGAATTGAGGCGCAGGAAATAAGCAACAGGGATAATTATGGCAATGGATATAAGCAGCTTCTTCTGGTTAAAGTTGGCTGAATTCGTATCCATTCTTAAATATTTAAGAATTCGCAGGCCTTTTCTGCAGCAAGTTTTTCTGCATTTTTCTTATTATAATCCCTGCCCAAGGCACAGATTTCGCCATCAATATTTACCTGTATTGTAAAGAGTTTTGCATTTTCGCCTTCTGCATTAGGGATAATCTCAAAAGTAATATCCTTTCCGTGGCGCTGGCACCATTCAATTATCTTACTTTTAAAATTGGTCTCTGTAAGTTCCAGCGTAAGAATATCGATATGGGGTTTAATGATGCGGTTAATCAGAAAATTTCTTGTGAAATTATAATCCTTATCCATATAAATCGCACCAATCATTGCTTCGAAGGTATCACCCATTAAAGAGCCCTGTTTATGAGTATGACTGATTACCCTGGTATCAAACTCGATAAGTTCATCCAGCCCCAGGCGTTTACCAAGCTGGTTCAGGTTAGAACGACTTACGATCTTTGAACGCATCTCAGTCAGAAAGCCTTCATTCTTATAAGGATACATTTTAAAAAGAAGCTCAGCAATTACGGCACCCAGAATGGCATCTCCCAGAAATTCGAGCCGCTCATTACTATTCTTGGTTCCACCCTTTAATGCTACAGCAACAGATCTGTGCCTGAATGCCATTCGATACAAACGCAGATTACCGGGTACAAATCCCAAAAGGTTATTTAAAGACCTGATGTACTTTCGATCTGCTGAGAAGTGTAGTTTATAAATAGTGGAAAAAGGCATTAACGATTTAATCGGATTAAGACAGACTAATATACAGGTTTAAAAAATCCGAAAAGGAAAAAATTTAATGCATACAAATAACTTATGCTTTGTATTTTTTGAAAATTACGGATGCATTATGTCCGCCAAAACCAAAGGTATTGCTTAATGCAGCATTAACTGTTCGTTTCTGCGCTTTATTAAATGTGAAATTTAATCTTGGATCAAAGGCCGGATCGTCTGTGAAATGATTGATCGTGGGAGGGATTATATCATTTTTAACAGCCAGAATAGCTGCAATTGCTTCTATAGCGCCGGCAGCGCCAAGCAAATGCCCTGTCATTGATTTGGTAGAGCTGATGTTCAGCTTAAAGGCATTTTCCTTGAACAAGTCAACTATTGCTCTTACCTCGCTAATATCGCCAAGAGGCGTTGAGGTGCCATGAACATTGATATAATCAATATCAGAGGTATTAAGCCCTGCATCTCTCATTGCATTGGTCATAACCAATTTAGCTCCCAGCCCTTCAGGATGAGGTGCTGTAATATGATTAGCATCGGCACTCATACCGCCGCCGACTAATTCAGCGTATATTTTTGCTCCGCGGGCTTTGGCATGTTCTAATTCTTCAAGAATTATACATCCGGCACCTTCCCCGGCAACAAAACCATCGCGGTCTTTATCGAAAGGTCTTGAGGCTGTTTTGGGATCATCATTCCGTGTAGAAAGAGCATGCATCGCATTGAAACCACCCATTCCAGCTTCGTTTATGATTGCTTCAGAACCACCCGATACAATAATATCAGCCATCCCTAAACGGAGATAATTGAAGGAATCGATCAGCGCATTGGTTGAAGAAGCACAGGCAGAAACGGTAGAAAAGTTAGGTCCGCGTAAACCATACCGGATAGAAATATGGCCCGGAGCAATATCCAATATCATTTTGGGAATGAAAAATGGATTAAAGCGCGGTGTACCATCACCTTTGGCAAAGTTTATTACCTCATCGGAAAATGTTTTTAAACCGCCTATTCCTGAGCCCCAAATCACACCTATGCGGTTCGTATCAAGCTTTGTGAAATCTAAGCCGGCATCTTTTATAGCCTCATCTGTTGCGGCTAAAGCATACTGTACAAAAGGATCGAGTTTGCGTACCTCCTTTTTATCCATAAAATCCTCCGGATTGAAGTTTTTGACTTCACAGGCGAATTTTGTACGAAATTTTTCAGGATCGTAATGTGTTATAGGAGCAGCGCCGCTTACCCCATTGATCAGACTTTCCCAAAATTCAGGTACAGTATTTCCAATTGGAGTAAGCGCACCTAATCCTGTAACAACAACTCTTTTAAGCTCCATTTATATAGGGGATATCGTAAAATTATTTTACGTTCTTTTCTAAATAAGCAATAGCTTGGCCTACAGTGCCGATGGTTTCAGCCTGGTCATCAGGGATAGCTACATTGAATTCCTTCTCAAACTCCATGATCAATTCCACGGTGTCCAATGAATCGGCACCAAGATCATTGGTGAAAGATGCCTCTGGTGTAACTTCACTTTCGTCAACACCTAATTTTTCAACGATAATTGCTTTAACTCTTGAAGCGATATCAGACATGGTTTTATATTTTAATTGTTAAATAATTCTGTGCAAAGAAAAATAAATTCTGTCAATTTTCAAACCTTTTTGTTTTACACAGTTTAATATCATACAATTTAAAGACGAAAGCGTTTTACTTTTGTAAATTTGCATAGAGACTAAGCATTGAATAAAACTACATTAAAATTTGAACTTGACCTTGACTTTGTGCTTGTGGCTGTCACCGCACAGCTCAGGGATTACATGTTTTGTTATAAAATTAACAAGCAACTTGGTACTGATTTTTGCAAGGTTACTGATTTAGAAATGTTATTCAATGCTGATGAAGATTTTTTTTACTTCAGCAGGTATTTTTTCATGCTGCCCGAAACAGGAACAGAATTCTATATTCTGGCAAATAAAGGTACGGAAGGTTTTCTGGTGCCGGAAATGAAAAAGGCAGATTTTTTTTTATTAATTCGTAATTACATTGATGAGGATGATCTGAAGGCAATAATAAGCCGGTTAAATCAGATCCCGGAAGTGCTTGTAGCAGCTGAAGTTGATCCTAAAAAATTGAAATCCAAAGAAAATCTCATATTTTAGCACTTTAAATGGTGTACTTAGTACACTATTGTTGAGATTAATAATTAAAATAAAATATATAACAGATGAAAGCGGTTCATAACAGAACTAAAATTGTTGCTACATTGGGCCCGGCCTCTTCTAATAAAGAAGTATTGTTAAGCATGATTAAGGCGGGAGTAGATGTTTGCAGATTGAATTTTTCCCATGGAAGACAGGCAGATCACCAGAATGTGATCGATATAATCCGTGATATCAATAAAAAATATAAAACTAATGTAAGCATACTTGCCGACCTTCAGGGTCCTAAGATCCGAATCGGTTTGGTTAAGGATGGTGGCATTAATCTGGTAGGCGGACATAAGATACAGATCACTACGAAGGAATTGATTGGCGATGATAATCAGATCTATATTACTTATCAGAGTTTCCCGCGCGATGTCCGTGCCGGGGAGATTATCCTGCTGGATGATGGTAAGATCCAGATGAGGGTCCTGTCAACCAATAATAATGACACTGTTGAGTGTGAAGTTATCTATGGCGGCATATTGACATCCCGAAAAGGAGTGAACCTCCCAAACACCAAAGTTTCCATTCCAAGCTTAACAGAAGAGGATCTCAATAACCTTGAATTTGCGTTAAAGAATGATGTAGAATGGATTGGGCTTTCTTTTGTCCGTTCTGCGGATGATATCATTGAGCTCAAACGTATTATTGCCCGCAGTGAAAATTCTGCCCTTGTTATTGCTAAGATCGAAAAGCCTGAAGCAATAGACAATATTGATGAAATTATTGCAGCTTCAGACGCGGTGATGGTTGCCCGGGGTGATCTTGGAGTTGAAATGCCAATGGAGCAGGTCCCTTTGCTGCAGAAAATGATTGCAAGAAAATGCCGTGCGGCTTCAAAGCCGGTGATCGTTGCAACACAGATGCTGGAAAGTATGATCACATCTCCAAGACCTACACGGGCCGAGGTAAATGATGTGGCTAACTCTGTTCTTGATGGTGCTGATGCGGTTATGCTGAGTGGCGAAACTTCGGTTGGCGAGTATCCGCTGATCGTGATAGAAACTATGCATAAAATAGTCAGGAATATTGAAGAGAATGATTACCCATTTAACACTCC
>CAYHRC010000011.1:0-18535 GCA_964358565.1 uncultured Sphingobacterium sp.
ATTTCAACAGGTTTGTAAGTGCTATCTGCATAGGTCTTAAACCGACTGACAAAAACCTCTTCCGGCCAGTTTCCAATACCGCTTTCTTTATCCGGTGTTATATTTGCTGAACGAACAACTCCCCCTGTCGGCAGGGGAAATTCAAACCCTCCTGCAAGCTTCATTCCGGGTACTGGGGTCCCTTTTTCTTGTCTTGTATGGCAATTATTACATGATGCGGCAGTAACCAAATAGCCACCATAAGCAACAGTATCACTAAGATCAGGGATTTTAGTGAACGCCGGCTTTGCAGGAATAGTATTAATGATAAAATTCATGGGAAAGTCTGGCTTGGAGTTGGGTACTATATTATCAATAGGTTTCAGAGTTCGTACATACGCGATAATTGAATACAGATCTTCACGATCTAATTTTCCGAAATTAGGATGGGGCATTACAGGGAATAAGGCTTTTCCATTTCTATTTACTCCGGATGAGACCGCTCTTAATATTTCACCATCAGACCAGCTTTTTAAGGCAAAAGGAGTAATGTTTCTCGCATAAAACTTTCCGGGGAAACCAAATTTCTGGTTAAACTCCTCACCACCCTTACCTAATGTACCTTCAACCAATGGCCCTCCGAATTTATTCCAGTCTCTGGTTGAATGACAATCCATGCAAACAGTGACGCTGTTTGCCAGATACCTGCCCCGCTCTATTCTTGAAGGGGTCAATTCAATTTTTATGTTTTCGGGTTCTCCAACATCCGGAAGGGCAAAACTAACATAACTCAATACACTTACGATACCGATAACAAGCACCAAAACAACGTATTTAATGGCTGATTTAATTTTTTGCTTCATTTTATTATTTATTAAAAAGTTTTCTTTTTATTAAAGTCTAACTAGAAATTCTCAGAAAAATAATTTTGCAAAATCCAATATTAAAAATAAAGAATCTGGGATAAAAAAGGATAATAAATTTTATTTTTTATAAAGTTCAAAACCTATCACTTAAATAAACGACCGGTTTGTTTATTCTTATCCTATGTTATTAGCTCATGTCTCTATGCCATTTGGATAAGTCAATCTTGTGCATTTTAATCGTTTATGGGCCTGAATTCATTTGAATGCTCCGCGTAAAATCTATATTTACCAGATAATCCATGATTTTAAGTATAAAGTACATTAAGAGATGAAAAACATCCTGATTTTGGTTTTGGCTGTATTAATGTTTTCATGTTCTGCCAAAAAACAGGCTGACCTCATAGTGCATAATGCTATTGTGTATACCGTGGATGAAAATTTTTCCCTTGCACAAGCATTTGCAATTAAAGACGGAAAGATCCTGGAAGCAGGTAGCTCTGAGGATATACTCGGAAAATATACCGGAGAAAAGCTTGATGCTGAAGGTAAATCGGTTTATCCTGGCTTTATTGATGGTCACTCACACTTTTACAATTATGGTGAAGGATTGCAGAATGCAGATCTTGTTGGCACTAGAAGCTGGACTGAAATTTTGGATAAATTAAGTGTTTTTGCCAGGGAGAACCCGGAAGGATGGATCATTGGCCGGGGCTGGGATCAGAATGACTGGGACCAAAAGGAATTTCCGGATAATGAACAATTGAATGAGCTTTTTCCTGACCGCCCGGTTTTACTTTCGCGGATAGACGGGCATGCTGCAATAGTTAATAAAACAGCTCTGAATATAGCGGGATTGAAGCAGGGACGAACAATTAACGGTGGTGAAGTTGAAGTAGTAAAGGGAAAACTAACCGGCATCCTGGTAGATAATGCGCAGGATCTAGTCTACTCGAAAATTCCTCCTGCTTCAGAAAAAAAGATCAACGAGGCTTTTCTGGATGCCCAGGAGAACTGTTTTGCTGTCGGACTTACCTCGGTGACAGATTGCGGAATGAGTTATCAGATGATCCCGGTCATTAATAATCTGCAAAACAGTAAACAACTGAAGATGCGCATATATGGCATGCTGTCTGATAATCAGGCAAATTTTGATTATTTATTTAAGAACGGCGCCTTTAAGACGGATCGCTTAAGTATTCGCTCTTTTAAGGTTTATGCCGATGGTGCCCTCGGTTCGCGTGGGGCTTGTTTACTCGAACCTTATACGGATAAGCCGGGTCATTCAGGCTTTTTATTAAATGATAAGAAACATTTTGCCGAAGTAGCTCAAAAAATAGCCGAAAAAGGATTTCAGATGAATACGCATGCAATTGGTGATTCTGCAAACCGTGAGATACTCCATGCATACGCCAAAGTTCTGAAAGGCAAGAACGACCGGCGTTGGCGCATTGAACATGCACAGGTGATCAATCAGAATGATTTTAAGCTTTTTGGAGAGAATAATGTCATCCCGTCTATTCAGAGTACCCATGCTACTTCAGATATGTATTGGGCCGGCGACCGGCTTGGCCCGGAGCGTGTGAAGGGTGCCTACGCGTTTAAGCAATTATTAGATCAGAATGGATGGATCGTTTTAGGAACGGACTTCCCTGTCGAAAATATCAATCCCATGTTCACGTTTTATTCGGCTGTGGCACGTCAGGATATGAAAGGCTTTCCTGCTGGTGGCTACCAGATTGAAAATGCATTGAGCCGGGAGCAAGCTTTAAGAGGAATGACAATATGGGCTGCCAGGGGTAATTTTGAAGAAAAAGAGAAAGGTAGCCTGGAGGCTGGTAAGTTCGCCGACTTTGTGATCCTTGATCAAGACCTGATGAAGGCAAAACAGGCTGACCTGTTTAAAGTGGCAGTGTTAAAAACCTATGTTAATGGAGAAAATGTTTATGCTAAATAAGTTGATGAAGTTAAGCCCCTGTATATTTGCCCTGTGTCTGGTGCACATGTTTTCTTTAGTTGCCTGTGCGCAGACCGAAGAACACAGAAAAAATGAGCAGCTTATGAAAGAGGAAATGGAGGTGGCACAATCAACCGTTCTTCTGAATAATAAAAGTCAGTTGATCCCATTAAAAAATATAGAGAAGCTGAAAATTGCAAGTGTCAATATCGGCTCACTTCAGGCTACAGTGTTCGACAGTATTTTAAATAAGTACGCCCTTGTTAAGAGTTTTAATTCAGCTGCTTATTCCGATGCTTTGTCATTGGATGATTTGAGTGATGACCTTAAGTTTTATAATACTATTATTATACAGGTTACAGATCAGTCGCTGAATGACCCGCGTACCATGCCATTTATCATTGATAATCAGTTGAATAAACAAATTATTGTGCGCCTTGCCGGAGATGTACGAAGTTTAGGTTTGCTTGAAGCGGTTCATGCCCCGGTGATCTGGTCTGAAAGAAAGTCAGATGCATCGGCAAATTTCGATGCGCAGTTAATATTTGGAGGTGTTGCCAGTGTTGCAAAGCTGAAATCGAATATTTCAAACAAGTATACAGCCGGTTCTGGCTTTATCAGCACCAAAGTGCGGCTGAAATATACCGTTCCTGAGGAAGCAGGAATAAATATAGGATCCCTGAAAGGAATAGATGATATAGCAAGTGAGGCTATCCGCGAGCAGGCTACACCCAGCGCAGTAGTGATGGTGATCAAAGATGGAAAAGTGATCTTCAATAAAGCTTATGGAACACATACTTATATTGATACGACAGCAACCCGCATCACTGATATTTATGATCTGGCATCAGTGACTAAAATTTCAGCCACAACAATGGCGGTTATGCGTCTTCTCGAACAGCAAAAACTGAAACTCGATACTAATGTAGGAGCTTACATTCCCAGAGCACGAAAAACGAATAAAAATATGATTCAGGTCAGAGAAGTTATGTTACACCAGGCAGGCTTCATACCATATATTCCGTTTTACAGACATTTGGTTCCATCGGATTACAGCCGCGATTCTTCCGCTGTATATCCAACAAAAGTAGCCGATAATTATTTTATTCGTAAAGGGTATTTTGAGGAAGTAATGTGGCCGCAAATGCTCAATTCGCTACTTGCTAACCGTGGAAAATATGTTTACAGCGACTTGAGCATGTATTTCATGAAGGAAATAGTTGAACGCCAATCCGGTGAGCGCCTGGAAAATTATGTTCCCGACCAGTTTTATAAACCACTAGGTATGACACGGGCTGGATTTAATCCACGCAGGCGTTTTTCTAAAGCAGAGATTATACCAACTGAAGACGATCAGCCTTTTCGGAAAACGCTTTTGGAAGGCTATGTCCACGATCAGGGTGCTGCCATGGTAGGGGGAGTTTCTGGCCATGCCGGACTTTTCGCAAGTGCCAATGACCTTGCAATTCTTTATCAGATGCTCTTAAACCGGGGTGTTTATGGAGGTACACAATATTTTAAATCTGAGACCGCCGACACCTTTACAGCGAAACAATCAGATGTGAGCCGCCGGGGTTTAGGATTCGACCGCTGGGATCCGGAAAGCACTAATGGATACCCTTCCAGGCTCGCCTCACCGCAAACTTACGGGCATACCGGTTATACAGGAACCTGTGTTTGGGTCGATCCCAAATACAATCTTATCTATATATTCCTGTCGAATCGTGTAAATCCTACTGTCGGTACTAAACTTTCGGACCTGAACATCCGCGGACGGATACAGGATGTTATATATGAGGCTATTGTGAAGTAAAATTCACCGTATATGATCGGCTGGTATTCTTACATTATTCAAACATTATTGTGCTAATAATCAATTTACTTTGCATGAGAATAATCCTGTTTAGGGATTCTTAAGCATTGCCTGGGGAAGCATTAATACCTTGCCGGCACAGATGCTGATTTGCATTAAATAAAGATGTAATTTTGGATCAAATTAGCCTATGTGACATGGTGATAGGCTTTTCAGTTTATAACAAATTAATCAGAAAAGGTGGTTGTCCACCTTAACAAAAAGTAAATAACTTAAGTTATATAGAATACAAATGAAAATAGGAATTGTATGTTACCCAACCTTCGGGGGTAGTGGAGTGGTAGCCACAGAGCTGGGCAAAGCTCTGGCTGATAATGGTCATCAGGTACATTTTATCACATACAGACAACCCGCAAGACTGGATTTTTTTTCCGAGAATCTGTTTTATCATGAAGTTTCAGTTTCAAACTATCCATTATTTGATTATCCCCCTTATGAACTTGCTTTAGCCAGTAAGCTGGTGGATGTTGTCAGGTTTGAAAAACTTGATATCTTACATGTTCATTACGCTATTCCGCATGCTTCGGCAGCATATATGGCTAAGCAGATATTAGCAACCTATGGAATTCATATCCCTGTTGTAACCACACTGCATGGTACAGATATTACCCTGGTAGGGAAAGATCCTACATATAAACCTGTAGTTACATTTTCTATAAATCAGTCAGATGGTGTTACGGCTGTTTCTGAAAACCTTAAGGAGGACACATATAAGCATTTTGATATTACTAAAGAGATCAGGGTCATTCCCAACTTTATTGACATGAACCGTTTCAGCTTAAAAGCTAAGGATCATTTTAAGCTGGCTATTTCCCCTAATAATGAGCGGATCATTATTCATACATCCAACTTCAGGAAGGTTAAACGTACGCAGGACGTAATCAGGATATATGAAAAGGTACAAAAGCAGATTCCTTCCAAGCTGTTGATGGTGGGCGATGGTCCGGACCGGGTTTATTGTGAACAATTATGCCGTGATCTTGAAATTTCTGAAAATGTACGCTTTTTGGGAAAACAGGATGCAGTTGAAGAAATATTATCCGTTTCTGACTTGTTTATTATGCCTTCCGAATCCGAAAGTTTTGGTCTTGCGGCTTTGGAAGCTATGGCCTGTAAGGTTCCGGTAATAACATCAAATTCTGGTGGTCTTCCCGAGTTAAATATTAATGGAGTGACGGGCTTTATGGATAATGTTGGTGATATTGATGCAATGGCAGAACATGCTATCAGTATATTGAAAGAGGATGCTCAGCTTGCACAGTTTAAAGAAAATGCTCTGAAACGGGCCAAAGAGTTTGATCTCAGCCTGATACTTCCGGTTTATGAACAGTTCTATATTGAAGTATTAGAGAAAAGCAAAAGTCTCGCTTAAGCTCAAATCGATATCAAAATTTGTTGCTGCATAAAAAAACCTTCCGGGATATCCGGAAGGTTTTTTGATTCTAATTTTTTATTGTGCCGGCGCCGGTGCTGGTGCGGGTGGCGGCGGAGGTGTTGAACCCCCTTTGTTAGGAATAATATTTACCATATCCACTTCAAAGATTAATGGAGTGAATGGAGGAATACCCTGGTTACCCTGGTCGCCATAAGCAAGCTTTGAAGGTAAAATTAAGGTCGCTTTTGAACCTTTAGGTAGCAGCATCAAACCTTCTTCAAAGCCTGGTATAGAACCATTCATTCCTACAGGAAGTTTTAGCGGCTCATAAGGGCGCTGCGGGTTGAAGGTTCCGCTCTTTTTAGCTACATCTGCCAGACTGCTATCGAAAACTTTTCCACTTAAGAACATCCCTGAATAATTTACAAGAACGGTATCTCCAGGCTTAGCTTTTGGACCGCTTCCTTCTTTAGTGATCACATAATTGAGACCTGAAGGAGTAACTGATGGTTTTAATCCTTTTGAAGAAATATAAGCTTTCACTTTTACGGATTCATTATTTTTAGCCTGATCCATTTCTGTTTTCAAAAATGCATCAATCTTACCACGGAAAAGACTGTCCGTTAATTTTCCTTTAGGAATAACTTTATCGATCTTAATTGTGTAGATAAGGTATTTGTCAGTTGTATCTGCAGGTTGAGGACGGCCCATCTTCAGAACCATCGAGTCGATATTAATCTTAAAAGTAGCGCTATCGCCTTCGCTTAACAGACCAAGGGCAGCAAAAAGGTCTCCTTTAAAAACAGATTTTTCTTTAACCAGTAAAGAAGGACGGTCATAATCATACGAGCTGTAAAGAACGGAATCGCCTTCAGTTTTTTCTATCGCTTTAAAAGCGACAAAATCACCTTCCTTAATTTTTTCTCCTTCTTTATCAGTGTGGATCTTATACATCATATCCCCTTCACCTTTCTCAAATTTGTTACAGCCGGCTAATCCCGTTACTGCAAGCGCTAAAACGATTACTAATTTTTTCATTTCTGTTTTTATTCGTTTGTTATTTATTTTTATGGATTATGTATATCACTGCAATATGCAAATATGTTATTGAATTAATAAGGATTTATATTCAGGTAATATTACATTAAATTTTTCCCTTACTGCCTCCAGCTTCTCATCAGAAAAGCCTCCTGCGGCATTTCGATGCCCACCGCCAGCAAAATATTTTTTACAGATCTCATTTGCCGGAAAATCACCGGTAGACCGCAAAGACAGTTTTACCTTGTCCGGACGTTCAATAATCAGGACCGCCAGGCGGATACCATTTATTGAAAGAGCATAATTAACAATTCCTTCAGTATCGCCTGTTGAAATATGATATTGGTCTAACTCCGCTTTTGTAATGACCATGATCGCAGAATTATACTCGTTTAATACTTCCAGTTTATTCAATAAGCAATAGCCCAGAAAGCGTAACCGGTTTTCAGAAAAATTGTCGTAGACGAGCTGGTGTATTTTTGAGTTTTCCGCTCCGCAGCTGATCAGGTTGGCTACAATATGATGAACCTCTGCGGTTGTTGTTGGAAATCGGAATGAACCCGTATCTGTCATGATACCTGTATAAAGGCAGGTGGCTACATCTTTATTGATCAGATGTTTTTCTCCCATGATGCTGACGATGAAATCATACACCAGCTGTGCGGTTGAGCAGGCATTAATGGTCCAGTGACGGTAATCATCAAAACCTTCAGGTTCCAGATGATGATCAATCATAACTTTTTTTCCTTTTGCCTCACGTACCAGATCTCCAAGTTCATTGATCCTGGAAAGAGAATTAAAATCAAGGCAAAAAATAAAATCAGCATTGGCTACAAACTCCTTTGATTCCCTGGACCTTTCTGTATAAATGAGTACTTCAGGGTTGTTTGGAAGCCATTGTAAAAAAGCAGGATAATCAGTAGGGGCGATCACCCGTACCTGATGTCCTTTTTGTATCAGATAGTTATATAAGCCGAGTGAAGATCCCATAGCATCTCCATCGGGTTTGTGATGCGTAGTGATCACAATATGCTTAGGCTCTGCTAATAACTCTTTTAATGAGGCTAGTTCTAACATGTACGGTCAAAAGGAATGCAAAGCTATTAAAATAACTGATTTACAAGAGCTCCTTTTTTAAAATTCTTGAGCCTTTGATTTATTAGCTGTACTTTTGCAGCGATTTTGAAATAATAAGATGGCAACGAACAGAACTTTTACAATGATTAAGCCCGATGCTGTAGCCAATGGCCACACAGGAGCGATTTTGGATGATATTATTAAGGCAGGTTTTAAAATTATAGCCTTAAAATATACCCGCCTGACCAAGGATATTGCAGGTCAGTTTTACGAAGTACATAGCGAGCGTCCTTTTTTCAAGGACCTGGTTGATTTTATGTCATCAGGCCCGATCCTGGCTGCGATACTTGAAAAGGATAATGCTGTTGAAGATTTCCGCAAACTGATCGGTGCTACTGATCCGACTAAGGCAGAGCCGGGAACAATCAGGAATAAGTATGCTAAATCTATTGATGCAAATGCTGTACATGGTTCTGATTCAGATGAGAATGCACAAATAGAAGGAAGTTTCTTCTTCACGGCATTTGAACGTTTCTAAACAAATATTTTGTCGTCCTGAACATGAACGACTATGTCAGCACATGTTCAGGATAGCATTATTTAAAATGTTTTTATGAAGATATTCCAGGTCCGGTACCTTATATTTTTCCTGGTTATGCTAATCGTTCCTGCGGGAGTGTCTTAAAAACTTCAATGAAAAGAAGAGCTAAGATTTATAAAAAAATAATCTCGTCAATAATACTGCTTCCTGCGCGTTCATTCATCTTTTCGATAATATTTGAACGCATCATCATCAGGTCATTTTTGATTACCGAGGATTCTAAACGTATAAATAACTTGCGGTCGCGGATGAAAATATCCTTCGTGCGGTTGGCAATCGCCTTTCCCATCATCTCAGGCCAGGCAACGATCAGAGATGTCTCATCGAACTTCTTTCTCAGTTTATAGACTTGGAGCATCTGTTCAATTGCTTCCTTTAAAGATCTGTCATTCGTACGGCCCATATACTTTTAAATTAACGATTTAATGATGCTGATCTGAATTAATTAAATTAAGCCTGCTAATATGTGTGCTTTAGGCTTTGATCTTTCCTTTGTCAACTTCAAATATGGCAACCGGGATTTCAAGATCATGAAATATAGTTTCTATCCTTTTTCTGCTTGTGTCGGTGATAAAGATCTGACCAAAATCCTTGTCAGAAACCATTTTCATGAGCTTGGTGGTCCTTTCATTATCCAGTTTATCGAAAATATCGTCCAGAAGCAAGAGCGGTTCAAATCCTTTCTGCTGGTAGAGGAAGGTATACTGAGCTAATTTTAAAGAAATCAGAAAAGATTTTTGTTGTCCCTGCGAGCCAAATTTTTTGAGTGGCATCCCATGGATGGTAAAACTAAGTTCATCTTTATGGATGCCAGAGGTGGTTCTCTCGAGGATCCGGTCGCGTTCCAGGTTTCGGCTTAATAGCTTTGAAAACTCTTCCTGCAGTAATGGTGAATCATAAACCAGTTCTACCAGCTCGGCATCTCCACTAAGAAACTTGTAGTGTTTATTGAAAATTTTCGTGAATTCGAGCATAAAAGCTTTCCTCTTTTCGAAGATCCTGTTACCTGAAAGTATTAGCTGCTCATCATATATATCCATTAATGCAGGATCATACTTTCCTGAAACAGCAATTTGCCGCAGAAGAGCATTCCGGTTCATCAGGTTCCGGTTATAAATGATGAGTTCATCAAGGTAAGAACTGTCAGTCTGTGAGATTACATTATCTATAAATTTTCGTCGCTCTTCACTTCCTTCAATAATAAGGCTGATGTCATTTGGAGAGATCATCACCAGAGGGAACAATCCTATATGATCTGCTAAACGCTGATACTCTTTTTTATTTCGTTTGAATTTTTTTTTCTGGTTCCGCTTGAATGCGCAGTAAATAACCTCATGGGCATTTTCTTTATTAAAGGTTCCCTGGATCATAAAAAGATCCTGTCCCTGTTTAATCTGTTGAGTGTCGATCGGGTTGAAGTAACTTTTGCAAAGTGAGAGATAATGGATGGCATCCAGAAG
Organism: uncultured Sphingobacterium sp.; assembly: GCA_964358565.1. Classification (GTDB taxonomy): domain Bacteria; phylum Bacteroidota; class Bacteroidia; order Sphingobacteriales; family Sphingobacteriaceae; genus Daejeonella. Next base: position 10,224 of record CAYHRC010000011.1, read on the forward strand.
GTTTGTTTTTCCGGCGCCATTATTACCTGTAAATGCGTTAACCGTAGGTGAGAAATGCAATTCCGCTTCAGAATAATTCTTGAAATTTATTACTGATAATTTTTGGAGCCACATATTTATTTCTGATGCTGGAAAGAGATGAGCAAATTTAGTCTTTTCAGCGTCTTTTACTTCCTGCTGCAAAAAAAATCAATCTCTCTGATTTAAAAGTTGATACTTAGTTCGAAAAATGTATTTTTGCGGAGATTCGTTTTTTGAAACGGTCTTCATTTTTCTAAATACTAATGTCAAAACATACAAAAGATAACGTAACAGAAACTGACAACCAGCTTGGAAATACAGGCAAATTTGTACAGGAGAATGCAAAAAGCTTAGCTGTAATAGGTATTGCAATTATTGCATTGGTGCTTTTATACTTCGGATACCAGAATTTTTATCTGGCTCCAAGAGCTGAGAAGGCAGCAAATGAGATGTTTAAAGCAGAAGAATATGCTGCTGTTGATTCGCTTAGAGACAGGGCTATAACAGGCGATGGCTCTTACCCTGGTTTCGAAAAAATTGAGGAAGAATATTCTAATACAAAATCTGCCAATATTGCGAATGCTTACCTGGGAGGTTTATACCTTGAAAAAGGGGAATTCCAAAAAGCAGCTGAAGCTCTTGGCAAATACAGCAGCACAGGAAGCCCTGTAATTGATCCATTGGTTCTTGGAATGCTGGGTGATTCTTACAGCGAATTGAAAGATTATAAAAAAGCAGTGACCTTTTACAAAAAAGCTGCGGATAAGAACAAAAATTCATTTACAAGTCCGCTGTTCTTAAAAAAGCTTGGATTGGTATATGAAGAGCAAAAGGAATTCAAATCGGCTTCTGATGTTTATAATAAGATCAAAACCGATTTTCCTGAAAGTAGCGAAGCAGCATCTATAGATGAATATATAGCTCGTGCTGAAGCACGCAAGTAAAAAAGCATTGTTTTCAAATGGTTGTTCCCGGATTTGACCGGTAACAGCCATTTATTATTTTGGTTATGTCTACACAGATAAAAGGTTTATCGGATTTTTCGCATATCGAAGTACCTTCTGCAGCACCTTACAGATTCGGAATAGTAGTATCTCAATGGAATGCAGAAATTACCGGCGCTTTGTACAAGGGAGCCTGGTCTGTGTTGCTTAAGAACGGTGCAATAGCTGAAAATATAATCACTATACAGGTTCCCGGAAGTTTTGAACTGACCTCAGGAGCAGATCTTTTATTAAGCTCCCAGAAGCTGGATGCGGTGATTTGCCTGGGTTGTGTTATACAGGGCGAAACACCTCATTTTGATTTCATTTGTAATGCTGTAGCCAATGGAATTACAAATATTTCTATAAAACACAACAAACCAGTCATCTTTGGCGTATTAACGACAAATGATTTACAACAGGCCAAAGACAGGGCAGGAGGAAGACATGGTAATAAGGGCGAAGAAGCCGCTGTTACTGCAATTGTAATGTCACAAATTCAGTCATCTCTGCAACTGTAAGCCGTACTGTTTGAATTTTGAATTAAAAACAATAATTTTAAAAAAACTGCAAGCAGTATGAAAAGAGTACTTATGGGCGTATTAGCCTTGTTTATAGTTACGGCAGTATTACAGGCCTGTTCTTCAAAGTTGTGTCCGGCCTATGGTACTTACCCAAAATCAAGGCGTTAAGTCAAATTAAATAGGTTCCTACACTTCTTTCCTCTTCTGTTAATCTTCCTTCGGCAGGCTTTTTGCGGATCCCCTTCCTGGACTTATTTGGAATTGCATCATGCAACGGGTTGAATATTTAAAATGAAATAATGAATTGGATCGAATTAAAATCCCTTGAGCAGCTTCAGGACATCCGAAATGCTGAGGGTTACAGTGTGATTTTTAAACACAGCACACGCTGTTCTATAAGTATGATGGCCAGAAAAAGGTTTGAGCTTGACTGGCAAACCATCCCTGAGGGAACGCCTTTATACTTTCTTGACCTGTTAAACTATAGAGATATCTCTAATGCTATTTCAAGTGAATTTGATATCCACCATCAATCGCCACAGCTGCTTCTCATAAAGGATGGAGAATGCATTTATGAGACTTCTCACGGAGAAATTTCTGCGGATGAGCTGGCTGAGCAGATCACTCTTTAGGCCAGTGCTGCAACAGCAAGATCCCGCATAGTTTTTTCAGTGATTACTGGCTATTTCTAGAAATTAAACGTGATATTCTGAATCAGGTCCGGATGAAGGCTTTTTGCAACCGGACAGGTAAGAGCAGCTCTTTCAAGTATCACTTTTTGCTTATCGGTATAGTCACCTTTAGGGAAATTGAAGGTAACCTGGATCTCGCTAACTCTTCTTGGCTCTGAGGCCATGATCTTGGTGATGGAACAGCTTGTTCCGTCAATATTTATAGTATGTTCTCTTGAAGCAATCCCCATGAGGGTAAGCATGCAGCTTCCAAGCGATGCCGATAACAGATCAGTTGGTGAAAAAGCTTCTCCCTTGCCATGGTTATCTACAGGAGCGTCAGTAATTATTTTAATACAGGATTGTACATGTGTCGCTTCAGTTCTCAGTTCGCCCAGGTAAGTGGTTTCTATAGTTGCCATTTTTATAAGAATTCTTGATTTAATGTGGTAAAAGTAAATAAATTATGGGTCTATCTGCTCAATTTGATTTTTGTATACGTTTTTCCGGCATTAAAAACTCAACTGGAATTTTAAAAACACTCGGGTGTCAAATTATTTGATCATTGGTTTCCCGTCTTAAATCTTGTTAAAATTCTTTACTTTTGCCTCATGATCGATTTGCCGGTTATCCCTGTTAACCAAATGGAACGCAAACCAAACTGGTTGCGTGTTAAACTTCCTGTTGGAAAAGAATATGCGCATGTAAGAAGCTTAGTGGATACACATAAGCTTCATACAATATGTGAAAGCGGTAACTGTCCGAATATGGGCGAGTGCTGGGGTGCAGGTACAGCCACCTTTATGATTCTTGGAAATATCTGTACACGCTCATGTTCTTTCTGTGCTGTTGCTACAGGCAGGCCATTGGCTGTTGATACTGATGAACCTGCCCGTGTTGCTAATTCGGTTAAACTTATGCAGGTTAAACATTGTGTGATTACCTCTGTTGACCGCGACGATCTGAAAGACGGGGGCTCTATCATTTGGGCGGAAACTATTAATACTATTCGAAAGGAGAGTCCGGAAACTACCCTTGAAACCCTAATCCCGGATTTTAAAGGAAATTGGGATAATCTCGCCCGTGTGCTGGCTACCAGGCCCGAAGTAGTTTCACATAACCTTGAAACAGTACGCCGCCTCACAAAGGAAGTCCGCATTCAGGCTAAATATGATCGCAGCCTGGAATGTCTGCAGCTTATTTCAAAAGCTAATTTGAGAACCAAATCGGGGATCATGCTCGGACTTGGAGAAACAGAAGAAGACGTATTGGAAGCGATGGAAGATCTTTTAAATGCAGGAGTTCACATACTTACTTTGGGACAATACCTCCAGCCAAGCAAGAATCATCATCCTGTATTAGATTGGATTACTCCGGAGCAGTTTGAAAAATATAAAGTGCGGGGATTAGAGATGGGATTCAGATACGTGGAAAGCGGACCATTAGTCAGGTCTTCCTATCATGCCGAGAAACATCTTTTCGAATTTTAGAAGGTCATTTCGAATTTCTTTTTACAGCTAAGCTTTTTCTGAAACAGTATACCTGTTAATCATTTCTGGTAGCATGGCTATAATATAGCGCGGCGGTATACTGAACATACCTCTTACCCTTTTCAGTTCATCACCTGCCTGACCATGGATATAACAGGCAATTGTTGCGGCATCTGCAGAAGGATAGCCCTGCGCTAAAAATGCAGCTATCATTCCTGTCAGAACATCTCCCATACCTCCTGTTGCCATTGCCGGATTTCCTGTTGGGTTAATTAGGACATCGCCATCGGGGAGAATTAAGAAAGTGTATTGATTTTTTAAGAGGATGATCACTTTGTGTTGCTGAGCTTTTTCACGTGCTTTCTCCAGCCTGTCCCACCAGGAATTGTGTTCACCGAACATCCGGTCAAATTCTTTAACATGAGGTGTTAGAATGGTCAATTCGGGGAGCATGTCCCAAAGCTCAGGATTAACCGACAATATGTTCAGTGCATCTGCGTCCAAAATTGAATTCGGCGTTTTGGAATTTAGAATAGATCTGACAAGCTCTACACTTTTTACGCCTGTTCCTAAACCGGGCCCCAGTGCTATCGAAGAGTACTTATTCAATTGCTTTTCTGACCATTCTTCGGGCCTGATAAGGGCCATAACTTCTGGCGAGTAAGAATTTAAAGCAGTAAGCCCGCTTTCCGGAATACATGCCGTGGTTAAACCGGCTCCTGAATGAAGGCAGGCATCCGCACAAAGCAATGCAGCCCCCATGGTTTCAGTACTTCCGGCAATTATCAGGGCATGGCCGAAGGTTCCCTTGTGATTGAAATTCTGGCGGGGTTTTATTAGTTTATGTATATCGGCCTCTTCGCAGAGTTTCCAATAGCCGGGCAATCTCTCGATATACTCTTCGTCCAGACCGATCGGTACTACTTCAAAACGATCCATTGCAGTAACAGATTCGGGGAAGAAAAAATTGATCTTTGGCCTCTGAAAGCTTATTGCGAGTTCTGCTTTAAAAATGGTCCAGGAAGGATCAATGATCCCTTCGGATGGGAAACCGCTTGGAATATCAACAGAAATTACCCTGCGCTTAAGTTTGTTGAGATGATCAACAAGAGATCCGAGCCATCCATGCAGGGGCTTATTCAGGCCAGAGCCCAGTATTGCGTCGACGATGACACCTGAATCTTCCTGAAGAAATTCGCCTGATTCAGGATACACCGTAACAGAAATTCCTGTTAATTTGAGACGTTCGAGGTTTGAGCTAAAATCTGAGGATCGCTTAGAAAAAGTAATAATTTTGACGGATAAACGCTCATATCCATCTTCTTTAAGCAGACGGGCTATTGCAAGGCCATCGCCCCCGTTATTTCCTGTCCCGCAGTAAATGCTGATCGCCTGGTCCTTATCTTTTACTTCGGTTTTAAATGCTTTGACAAAGGCAAGGGAAGCTGCTTCCATCAGGTTGAGCGAACTTATGCCTTTACTGGAAATGGTATAAGCATCTGCCTCGCGCATCTGTTGGGAAGTAAGGAGTTTAAGCATGCTCTAAATTAAGAAAAACAGCAGCATTAAACTATGATCCCAGGCGCTTACTTGAAGCCATTTCCAAAGCCAGGTATTTTCCTGTATGACTGTTTTTAATTTTAGCAAGCTGTTCCGGACTGCCTTCAAAAAGAATCTCACCACCTCCTGAACCACCTTCAGGGCCCAAATCTATTACCCAATCAGCAACCTTAATGACATCCAGGTTATGTTCTATGACAAGAATTGTGTTTCCATGATCCACCAAACGGTTTAATACTCCCAGAAGTACATTAATATCTTCAAAATGCAGTCCGGTAGTAGGTTCATCAAGAATATAAAATGTATTCCCGGTATCTTTCTTGGATAATTCTGTGGCTAATTTAACCCGCTGTGCTTCTCCTCCCGAAAGGGTTGTTGATGACTGACCAAGGCGGATATATCCTAATCCAACATCCTCCAGGGTCTTAATTTTACGGTAGATGGATGGTATTGGCTCAAAGAAAGCAACAGCCTCTTCAATGCTCATGTCCAGAACATCACTTATAGACTTTCCGCGATAACGAACTTCCAGTGTTTCGCGATTATAGCGCTTGCCGCCACATTCTTCACATGGAATCTGTACATCAGGGAGAAAATTCATTTCAATAACCTTCATTCCTGCACCCTGACAGGTTTCGCATCGCCCCCCTTTTACATTGAACGAAAACCGGCCGGGTTTATAACCCCTTATCTTAGCCTCAGGTAACATAACAAACAGGTTTCTGATATCTGAGAAAACACCGGTATAGGTAGAAGGATTAGATCGGGGTGTACGCCCGATCGGGGTCTGATCGATTTCGATAACTTTATCGATATGTTCCAACCCTTCAATTTTTTTATAAGGCATCGGCTTTTTCTTTGCCCTGAAAAAGTGATGATTTAAAATGGGATAAAGGGTTTCCGCGATCAAAGTGGATTTTCCGCTTCCTGAAACGCCGCTCACACAAATAAATTTTCCCAGGGGAAATTCTACTGATACATTTCTTAAGTTATTTCCTGTGGCGTTCTTTAGAATGAGTGATTTACCATTACCTTTTCGCCTTTCTGCCGGAATTGAGATCTCTTTCCTGCCGCTGAGATAATCATTTGTTAGTGTTTTTGCTTTTGCGAATTCATCAGGAGTGCCTTCACCTACCACTTCACCGCCATGCACACCTGCTGCAGGGCCCATATCAATTACATGGTCTGCCTGCATGATCATGTCCTTGTCATGTTCAACTACCAGAACGGTATTTCCGATATCCCGCAGATTTTTTAATGCCGCGATCAGACGGGCATTATCCCGCTGATGAAGGCCAATGCTTGGCTCATCCAGTATATAAAGTACATTCACAAGCTGTGAGCCGATCTGTGTCGCCAGCCGGATACGCTGTGCTTCCCCTCCGGAAAGGGTCTTTGCAGTGCGGTCTAAAGTCAGGTAGTTCAATCCCACATCTAAAAGAAAGCCTATGCGGGAGCGGATCTCTTTTAAGATCTCCTTTGCAATTGTATTTTGGCGTTCATTCAAACGTGTTTCCAGATTCTCAAACCATGCAGATAGATTTGCGATATCCATACAGGCAAGCTCATAGATATTCTTTTCATTAACCTTGATGTGCAGTGATTCCTTTTTTAGACGGGCTCCGCTGCAATCCGGACATGTTTTAAGTGCGCGATAATTTTCGAGATCTTCGCCAACATCATCTCCACGGCGTTCGGTCTGTTCCTCCAGCATTTTGATAATTCCGTCGAAAGAGATCTGATAGTTCTGAACGTTCCACTTATTATATTCTACAGGAACAGTAATAATATCGTGAGAGCCGGATAAAATGATCTCAAGTATCTCTTCAGGGATCTTTTCAATAGCTGTTGACAGTGAAAAGTTATATTTTTTTGCAAGTGCCTTTAGTATCTGAAACACCCAGGTCTCGCGATATTCACCTAATGGGGCAAGGCCGCCCTGCATAATACTCAGTTTTGGGTTCGGGATAACAGAATTGCGGTCTACTTCAAAAATATAACCCAATCCACTGCATCGCTCACAGGCACCATAGGGTGAATTGAAAGAGAATGTATTCGGTTGTGGCTCATCATACGAGATGCCTGAAACCGGATCCATCAGGTATTTACTGTAGAAGTATTCTTTGTTCTCCTTGTCGCTGATCTTAATAATCCCTTTAGAAACTTTAAGCGCAGATTGGATAGAATCGTAGAGACGCTTTCTATCGGCGGTACTCACCAGAAGGCGGTCGATAACCATCTCAATATCATGTATCTTATAGCGATCAAGCTGCATTTTAGGGCTGAGATCGAGGATCTCTCCATCAACACGGACCTTCAGATAACCCTGCTTGCGGATCTGTTCAAATAATTCACGGTAATGGCCCTTTCGGCCTTTTACAACCGGTGCCAGGATATTCACTGCCTGGCCATCAAATCTTTCATGTATGCTTTTCAGGATCTGATCTTCCGTCATGCGCTCCATTTTCTGACCGCTTATATAGGAATAAGCCTCACCCGTCCGTGCGAACAGAAGGCGCATAAAGTCATAGATTTCAGTTATAGTACCCACCGTTGAACGCGGGTTCTTACTTGTGGTTTTTTGCTCGATGGCAATTACAGGGCTCAATCCTGATATCTTATCCACATCCGGCCGTTCCATTCCTCCAAGAAACTGGCGGGAATAGGCGCTGAAAGTTTCCATATAGCGTCGCTGGCCTTCAGCATAAATAGTATCGAAAGCAAGTGAAGATTTTCCACTGCCGCTCAATCCGGTTATGACAACCAGTTTATTTCTGGGAAAAGAGACGTCTATATTTTTTAAATTATGTACCCGGGCACCAAAAACTTCAACTTCACTTTGCTCGCCAAGGTCAGGATTAGATTTATTCATAGATAGAATTACACTCAAAAAATTTAATACAAAGATGCGATTTTTTCTGCAAGCGATTATTTACTGCAGGTCAGAATTCAGCGTAGAAATTGCTGTATTATTTATATAAGAGATTGAGATATAAACAGAAAAGACCGGAGGGATCCGGTCTTTTCTTAATGGTTTATAAGGGTTAGTTTCTTAAAATCTGT
>CAYHRC010000012.1:0-18057 GCA_964358565.1 uncultured Sphingobacterium sp.
CTGGAAGGTCAGATGCAAAAGCAGGGTACCCCAACAATGGGAGGGCTTATTATTCTTTTGGGTATCCTTGGACCAACGCTGCTGTTCGCTCGTCTGGAAAATATTTATATCATTCTTATCCTGGTTACCACTGTCTGGATGGGCACCATCGGTTTCATTGACGATTATATTAAGGTTTTTAAAAAGGATAAGGAAGGCCTTGCCGGACGCTTCAAAATAATGGGTCAGGTAGGTCTGGCCCTGATCATAGGCTGGACGATGTATTTCCACCCTGATATAGTGGTCAGAGAACAGGTTACTTTGCCCGCTAAAGTGAGTGCGCCGCTGGAGGTTCACCAACGGGGAAATCAATATTATACTCAGGATCTAAAATCTACTATTACCAATGTGCCTTTTTATAAGGATAATGAGTTCGATTATGCCAAGGTTTTAACTGTTTTTGGAGAAGGTTTTGAAAAATATTCACTGGTAGTATTCCTGCTTGTCGTTATCTTTATTGTAACTGCAGTTTCTAACGGCGCTAACCTTACTGATGGGATTGATGGTCTGGCAACAGGCACATCGGCCATTATTGGCATCACCCTGGCCGTGCTGGCTTATGTTTCGGGCAATACCATTTTTGCCGATTATCTCAACATCATGTACATCCCTGACTCGGGCGAACTGGTGGTCTTTGCCGGAGCTTTTGTAGGAGCTTGTGTTGGTTTCTTATGGTATAATTCATATCCGGCCCAGGTATTCATGGGTGATACTGGAAGTCTTGCAATTGGCGGTATCATAGCGGCATTTGCCATCATGATCAGGAAGGAATTGCTTATTCCCATACTCTGCGGAGTATTCCTGGTAGAAAATCTCTCTGTTATCCTGCAGGTATCTTATTTTAAATATACCAAAAAGAGAACCGGGGAGGGGCGGCGTATGTTCCTGATGTCCCCGCTTCATCATCATTACCAGAAAAAGGGCTATCACGAAGCCAAGATCGTAACCAGGTTCTGGATCGTTAGCATTATGCTTGCCATATTAACCATAGTAACCCTTAAGCTACGCTGATGCAGGAAACGAAACATATCGTTGTTTTGGGCGCCGGTGAAAGCGGGGTTGGCGCAGCTTTATTGGCTCAGAAGGAAGGCTATGAAGTTTTTGTTTCTGATGCAGGAGCCATTTCGGATACCTACAAAGCAGATCTGGAACAGGCCGGGATTGCTTATGAGCAGAATGGCCATACGGAGGATCGAATATTTAAAGCATCAGAAATTGTAAAAAGTCCGGGAATTCCTGATAAAGCGCCTATAATCAAAAAACTTATTGAGGAAAAGATTCCGGTAATTTCTGAAATTGAATTTGCTGGACGATATACTCAAGCCAAACTGATCTGTATCACCGGATCGAATGGCAAATCAACTACTACAATGCTTACCTACCATATCCTGAAGAATGCGGGCTTAAGTGTCGGACTGGCAGGAAACATCGGAAAGAGTTTTGCAAGGCAGGTTGCCTTCGAAAAGTTCGATTACTATGTCATTGAGATAAGCAGTTTCATGCTGGATAATATGTACCGGTTCAAAGCTGATATAGCTATTCTCCTCAATATTACACCAGACCATCTGGACAGATACGATTATCAGATGGAAAAATATGCGAAATCCAAATTCCGGATCATTCAAAATCAGCAGCAGGACGATGTTTTCATTTACTGTGCTGATGATCAGGAGATTCGGCGGGGATTAGAAAAATATCCTGTTAATGCAAAGACCTATCCATTCTCTATTGAGAAAGTGCTTGAAAAGGGCGCTTATCTCAAAGATGAAAATATCATTATAAACCTTCACCACAAAAACCAAGAACCACTTACTATGCCACTTAACGAATTAGCTCTACAGGGCAAGCATAACATCTACAACTCGATGGCTTCGGGAATTGTTGCCAAAGTGCTTGAATTACGTAATCAATCCATTCGCGACAGTATGGGAAGTTTCAGTAATATCGAACACCGGCTTGAGCATGTCGCTAAAATTTCCGGGATCGATTTTATTAATGATTCCAAAGCAACAAATGTTAATTCAACCTGGTACGCATTGGAAAGTATGCCCGGGCAGGTTGTGCTTATCCTGGGTGGGGTAGATAAGGGTAATGATTATGCTATGCTGAAAGACCTGGTGAAAAACAAGGTTAAAGGTATTGTATGTCTTGGTAAAGATAATAAGCGCATCCATGAAGCTTTTGAAGATGATGTAGACATTATTGTCAATACATTCTCTGCAAATGAAGCTGTACAGATCGCATATCATTTGGCAAAAAAAGGCGATACGGTATTATTATCGCCGGCCTGTGCCAGTTTTGATCTGTTTAAGAATTATGAAGACAGAGGTAATCAGTTTAAGAAGGCGGTGATGGAACTCTAATAGTTGCGGGTTACGGGTTGTGAGTTGTGGGTTTGCTCGTAACACGCAACATGTAACACATAACACAAAATAAGTTACAGGTTACGAGTTACGGGTTCGCTCTAACACGCAACAGGTAACACACAACACAAATGGATGGAAAGAATAATAAATAAAACAAAGGGTGACCGCTGGATCTGGCTAATTGTGATCTTGCTATCAGTTTGGTCGCTGCTGGCGGTATACAGTGCAACGGGTACGCTTGCATATAAAAAGGGTGTGGGTAGTGAACAATTCCTTATTAAGCATCTTGTTATGATCATAGGCGGTCTTGCCCTGATGTATTTTTCACATCTCCTGGATTACCGTTATTATGCTGGGATCTCGAAGATCCTCATGGTTATTACCATACCGCTTTTGTTATACACACTTCTTTTCGGGGCTAATTTAAATGATGCAAGCCGTTGGGTAACTATACCAATAATTAACCAGACGTTCCAGACCTCTGACCTTGCTAAACTATCGCTTATTACTTTCCTCGCACGTAGTCTGAGCAAAAAGCAGGAAAATATTAAAGATGTTAAAAAGGCATTTATGCCAATAATGGGCTCTGTTTGCGGGGTATTCTTATTGATCGCTCTTGCCAATCTCTCAACAGCTTTAATGCTTTTTGGCGTAAGTATATTGCTTCTGATCATGGGCAGGATCAGTATTAAGCAGATCTCTATCGTATGTCTTGCGGGCCTGGTATTATTGAGCGGAGTTATGCTCCTTGGCCCCCGTCGCAAAACTTACATTTCGCGGATCGAAACTTATATGCATCCTGAAAAGGCTAATCCTGATAAATCATTCCAGGCAAATCAGGCCAAGATCGCAATTGCGACAGGAGGTATTTTTGGTAAAGGCCCGGGAAACAGTACCCAAAGGAATTTTCTGCCTCATCCCTATTCAGATTTTGTTTTCGCATTGATCATTGAAGAATATGGTTTAGTTGGGGGCGTGGGATTGATTCTGTTATACCTGGTGTTCCTTTATCGCTGTGTATTGATAGTTACCCAAAGTCCGAAAGCATTTGGGGCGCTGCTGGCGGCAGGCTTAAGTTTTAGCCTCACCATTCAGGCCTTTGCAAATATGGCCGTGGCTGTTGGTCTTGGACCTGTTACAGGCGTCCCGCTGCCGCTTGTCAGTATGGGTGGAACATCGATCCTCTTTACAAGTGTCGCATTCGGAATTATATTAAGTGTGAGCAGGGACATTGATGAGAAAAAAGAAAAAAGCAGGGAAAAAATAATTGTTGGTGAGATCCCGGCAATGGTATAAAAATGATATGAAGAAGGATAATCCATTCTTTAATTATTAAAAAATGAAGGCAAAACGAGTAATAATAAGTGGCGGAGGTACAGGCGGACATATTTTTCCGGCTGTAGCGATTGCTAATGCCCTCAAAATGCTGGCGCCTGATACCGAGATCCTTTTTGTAGGTGCAAATGGACGCATGGAAATGGATAAGGTCCCTGCGGCAGGTTATAAAATCATAGGATTGGATATTCAGGGATTTCAGCGTAAGTCACTGCTTAAAAATATATTCTTACCCTATAAGATTTTGACAAGTGTTCTTAAAGCAAGATCGATCATCAAAGAATTTAAACCGGATGTTGCAGTAGGCGTTGGCGGATATGCATCAGGGCCGCTATTGTATGCTGCCGGCCAGATGAAAGTGCCTTACCTTATCCAGGAACAGAATTCTTATGCGGGTATCACCAATAAGTGGCTCGCAAAAAATGCCAAAAAAGTGTGTGTCGCATTTGAACACATGGAAAAATTTTTCCCGGCTGAAAAGATTCTGATAACCGGTAATCCCATCCGGCGTGAAGCGGTTGATATTGAAAACAAAAGGTTTGCTGCCGCGGAATTGCTTGGCCTGTCGCCACATAAGAAAACAATCCTGGTAACAGGCGGGAGCCTGGGAGCCGGTACGCTTAATAAAAGTATTTTGGCTGGCCTTGACAGGATCATTGCCGAAGATGTGCAGCTGATCTGGCAGACAGGAAAGTATTATTATGCTTCGATAAGCACGCAATTACAGGGGAAAACACATCCAAATATTAAAGTGCTTGAATTTCTTCACAGGATGGACCTTGCCTATGCTACGGCAGACATCGTTATTTCAAGAGCTGGTGCAGGCACCATAGCGGAACTATGTTTGGTGAAAAAACCTGTAATACTTGTTCCTTCGCCCAATGTGGCGGAAGATCATCAGACAAAGAACGCCATGGCACTGGTAAAAAATGATGCTGCTATTCTGATAGCTGATAGTGTTGCTGAACAGGAGCTTGTTAATACGGCCCTTCAGCTTATCAAAAACAAAACAAAATGTAAAACACTCGCCGGGAATATCGGCAAAATGGCTTTGCCTGATGCGGACATAATTATTGCAAAAGAAGTTTTAAAAATTGCTGGATAAAGATATTTATCCTCCCCGGAAAGGAGGGTTAAATTTAAGTACATGGAATTAGAAAGCATAAACAGGGTATATTTAATAGGCATCGGCGGTATCGGGATGAGCGCCCTTGCACGTTATTTCAAAAAACGGGGTTGTGTGGTATGCGGTTATGATAAAACCAGTACCACTTTAACTGCTGCCCTGATGAATGAAGGAATTCCTGTTGTTTTCCAGGATGAGGAGGATAATATTCCTGTGAGCTTTCAGTTAAGGGATGCTAACACTCTGGTCATCTACACACCCGCTATTCCCGCTAGTTCACAGATCCTGAATTATTTTCTTTCCGGATCTTTTATATTGAAGAAGCGATCCGAAGTATTAGGCATCATTAGCAAAGGAATGTTTACCATCGCTGTAGCCGGCACACATGGCAAGACCACAACCTCATGCATTATCGCTCATATCCTTAAAGACAGCGGATATGATTGTTCTGCCTTCCTGGGAGGTATTGCAACGAATTATAATACCAATGTTTTATTTGGAGATAATAACACCCTGGTAGTTGAAGCTGATGAATACGATCGTTCATTCCTGACCCTTCATCCGGATATTGCAATTGTTACGTCAATGGATGCAGACCACCTGGATATCTATGGCAATAAAGATCAGCTTGTACAGTCTTTTCGTCAGTTTGCGTCCCAGCTAAAGAGCGGCGGCAGACTCATATACCGGGAAGGGCTACAGCTTGAAGGGGGACAGACTTATGCTGCAGATCAGCTTGCAGATATACTGGCGGTTAATGTACGTATCAAAGAGGGGAGATTTTTCTTTGATTTTAAAAATAGTAATCTTGTTTTAGAAAATATTCAAATGGCCCTGCCCGGCCTGCACAATATAGAAAATGCAGTTGCGGCAATTGAAGTTGCACTTCATCTGGGAATCGATGCAGACAAGATTCGTCAGGCTTTAGCCAATTTTAAAGGGGTTAAGCGCCGGTTCGAGTATATTGTTAAGGATGAGGATCATATCTATATTGATGATTATGCTCATCATCCCGAAGAATTAAGAGCCTGCATTCAGGCAATTAAAACCTTATATCCGGATAAAAAACTTACCACCATATTTCAGCCGCATCTTTTTACCCGTACCCGGGATTTTGCAGAAAATTTTGCTGAAGTTCTGAGCATGACCGATGAACTGATTATGCTTGATATTTATCCAGCCAGGGAATTGCCCATTGAAGGTGTGAATTCAGAGATGATACTTGATCATGTCAACATCAGTGCTAAGCAAATAAAGAATAAGCAGGGAGCGATAGAATATATAAGAAACAAGAAGCCGGAATTGCTTCTTACTGTTGGGGCCGGGGATATTGATACTTTAATTGAACCATTGAAGAAAATTTTGCAGAATGCTTAAACGGATTAACTGGAGGATGATTTTGTATGGGTTCATCTGGCTAATAAGCCTGAGCGGGCTGTTTGTGCTGATGAGTTTTATTGAAGTAAAGAAGCAAACCCTCAAATGCAGAGATGTAAAAGTTATTCTGCCGGGTTCATATAACTTTATTGAGCGGGATGAGGTGGACAGGATACTGCTGGAAAACACCGGATCTCTTGTGGGCAGGAACCTGAATGATATTAATATTCACAAACTGGAAAATACATTGAAAGCTAATCCTTTCATTGAATATGCAAAAATATTTGCTGACATGAACGGCGTCGTAAATGTGCAGATCAGGCAGCGTCAACCTATATTGCGGATTATCAATATGGCCAATGTGCATTTCTACATTGATGGAAACGGACTTAAAATGCCAATGTCTGACAACTTTACTGCAAGGGTGCTTGTCGCAAACGGTATGATTGATGAGGATTTTTCTGGTAATGTAGATACCCTGAACTCAAAACTTGCCAGGGATCTTTATAATACAGCCCTTTTCATTAAAAATGATACGCTGTGGAATGACCAGATCGAACAGTTGTTTGTCAATCTGAAGGGTGATATAGAGATTGTGCCCCGTGTTGGAAACCATAAAATTATACTGGGAGATGCAGACTCGCTGCATACTAAGTTTCAAAACCTGCTGGCTTTCTATAAAAAAGTAATGCCAAAAGTAGGCTGGGATACCTACAAATCCATTAACCTCAAATATGCTAACCAGATAGTTTGCGAAAAAAATATAATTGACAGTACAGCTGTAGCTACCTCAAAACCGGCAGCAGACAGCTTAATAATAATACCTCAGGACTCAACAAAAAATTAATGCTAATCATATGGACAAAAGTAACTCAGCTTCAGCCAAAAATTCACCAATAGTTGTCGGTTTAGATATCGGGACAACTAAAATTTGTGTTACCGTCGGGCGCAGAAGCGAACACGGTAAGATAGAAATTTTGGGTATGGGTAAAGCCGAATCAGCGGGAGTGACCCGTGGTGTTGTATCGAATATTCAAAAAACTGTGCAGGGCATCATTCTGGCTGTAGAAGAAGCCAGTGGGCAGTCAAATGTTGATGTTAAGATCGTCAACGTTGGTATTGCCGGTCAGCACATTAAAAGTCTTCAGCACAGGGGCATCCTGACCCGTAAAGAGCTGAATACCGAGATCCAGCAGAAAGATATTGATAGGCTTATCGAAGATATGTATAAGCTTGTTATGCCTCCTGGAGAGGAGATCATTCATGTTCTTCCTCAGGAGTTTACGGTAGATAATGAACCGGGGATAAAGGACCCGATCGGTATGGCAGGTGTACGCCTGGAAGCAAACTTCCATATTATTTCCGGCCATGTCAGTGCTGTTAAAAATATTATAAAGTGCGTAGGGAATGCCGGGCTTGAAACCCAGGAACTGATCCTTGAACCCCTTGCATCATCTGAGTCGGTGCTGAGTGATGAGGAAAAAGAAGCCGGTGTTGTTTTGGTAGATATCGGCGGTGGTACCACTGATCTTGCCATCTTTCACGAGGGTATCATCCGGCATACTGCCGTGATTCCTTTTGGTGGAAATAGTGTTACTGAAGATATTCGCGAGGGATGTTCTGTGATGCGTAATCAGGCTGAGTTATTGAAGATACGTTTCGGATCGGCGCTGGCAGAAGAGAATAAGGAGAACGAAATCATTTGTGTTCCGGGTCTTCGCGGGAGGGAGCCAAAAGAAATCTCTGTAAAGAACCTGGCCTTTGTTATCCAGGCAAGAATGGAAGAGATCGTCGAGCATGTTTACTATGAAATAAAGTCTTCGGGTTATGAGAAGAAACTGATCGCAGGAATAGTGATCACGGGCGGTGGTGCTCAGCTAAAACATCTTCCCCAATTGGTGGAATTTGTAACCGGACTTGATAGCCGTATCGGTTATCCAAATGAGCACCTGGCTAAAAATGAGGTGCTTCCGAAAAACACTTATGATGAACTGAAGAGCCCTATGTTTGCAACCGGTATTGGTTTACTGATCAAAGGCATTCAAAAAGCCGAACAGTTGGCCGAATCAAAGAAACGTACAGGCCTTTTCATTGAAAAGACTCCGGTTGCTGACAAGGCAAAAAAGAGTTTTGGCTTGTTTGAAAAGATATTACAATCCGGAGCTAAATTCATTAAGGATGATATTAAGGATGAGGATTACATACGTTAATTTTCCACAAATGATGACTTTCCCACATTCAGGCAATTGTGGAAAAGTTCAGTTGAAAAATAGCTAATATTACGGGAAACTGTCTTAGAACGACGAAGATTTACCTATAGATAATTAAGATATGCAGTTCGAAATGTTAAAAGAAAAGTCATCGATCATCAAAGTAATTGGTGTTGGTGGCGGCGGCGGAAACGCTGTGAACCATATGTACCGTCAGGGTATTACGGGTGTTGATTTTATAATATGTAATACAGATGCCCAGGCACTGGAGTTAAGCCCCATACCTAATAAAGTACAATTAGGAGCCAGTTTAACAGAAGGAATGGGAGCAGGATCAATACCTGAAGTGGGTAAAAATTCTGCTATTGAAAATATTGAAGACATCAAACGGATGCTTGGCAGCAATACCAAGATGCTTTTCATTACTGCAGGAATGGGTGGAGGTACAGGTACAGGAGCAAGTCCGATAATTGCCAAGGCAGCTAAGGAACTGGATATTCTAACGGTTGGAATTATTACCACGCCCTTTTCGTTTGAAGGTAAACGCAGAAAGATCCAGGCCGAGGAAGGTCTGGAGGAATTCAAGAAATACGTAGATTCTTACCTGGTTATATCCAACGATCGCTTACGCGAGATTTTCGGAAACCTTACTCTTGGTTCTGCATTTGCGCAGGCTGATAATATTTTGACCACTGCTGCAAAAGGCATTGCAGAGATCATCACAATTCCAGGCTATATCAATGTTGATTTTAAGGATGTGCGGACTGTGATGAAGGAAAGCGGTGTAGCCATCATGGGCAGTTATGCTGCAGAAGGCGAAAATCGTGCTTTAAGAGCTGTTGAAGGGGCATTAGCTTCACCTTTGCTTAAAGATAATGAGATTGAAGGTGCCAGATATATCCTGTTAAATATCAGCTCAGGTGATAAAGAAGTTACCATGGATGAGGTAAGTATCATTACTGATTTCATTCAGCAGGAGGCAGGATTAGCAGCCGATCTGATTTGGGGTAACTGTACTGACGAAACACTTGGCGAAAAGATATCAGTGACTATCATTGCCACAGGTTTCCAAACCATGGAGGAAAGGCAGGTTGAAAAAAGCCAGGTTCGTAAAGTGTCCTTACTAACTCCTGAGCAGGCACCACTGGTGAGACCTGTTCATGCGAATACGTTCATGGAAACTAAAAAGGAGGATATCAGCGTGCCGGTTCTCAAAAAAGAAGATAGCCAGGTAGATCTTTTTGCTGGTTATTTTCAGAGCAATCCGAAAGTTCAGGAAGAAAAAACCCATGAATCGGATTTTGTAAGACATACTCTTACAGATGAAATTCCACAGGAAATGGCTCAAACTGAGCCCACATTCGAGTTCGAAATAAAAGCAAAAGAAAGCAGTCCCGAAGAACAGCCGCTTGCAGAAGTCAAACAGGAGGAAATTCCACAGCATCTCCCTAATCCGGATGAAGATAAGACCGATGAATCGATTGAGGAGCAATTACGTAAATCTAAAGAAAGGATCCTTCGTTTAAAGGATTTGAGTATGAAATTACGGACAAGTAATGGCTTACAGGAGCTTGAAAACGAACCTGCTTACAAACGTAAACAAATGTCACTTCAGGATATTCCGCATTCTTCTGAGTCGCAGGTGTCCCGCTTTACTCTGAGTAGTGAGGAAGGCATTACTGAAATCAGACCGAATAATTCTTTTCTTCATGATAATGTAGATTAGGCATTAGTTCCTAAAACCATTTATAGCAAATGTGGAGAATATTAGAAAAAGCTGTAAACTTTGATATTGCCCGCATTTTATTTTAGACGATGCTATTACCACTCTGTCTTGTGAGGTCTGTATTAAAACGTGTCATCCCGGCCACTGAACCGGGAACTCTGTAGTCTCTTTATTTAAAGTGCTTCCTGACGTTTCCTGTCTCTTATAATAGGAGTGCTTTGTTGCGCGTGCAATGACAGAAAAATAGAATAATCCTGCCTCGATTTCGCAATTTTCGAACGCCTTCAATTGCTTTTGATAATCAGGCTTCTAAATCTTAACTTTACAGCAAAAGATACGCTAACAATTAATACTATACGATTTGGATTTATTTGATAAAATTTCGAAAAATATGGGTCCTCTGGGCCAGCACCAGAAAATGGCTCACGGCTATTTTTCTTTCCCGAAACTAGAGGGAGAATTAGGTCCGCATATGAAATTCAGAGGCAAAGAGCATCTTGTTTGGAGTCTTAATAATTACCTGGGCCTTGCTAATCATCCGGAAGTACGTAAGGCAGATGCTGAAGCATCTGCAGAATACGGCCTGGCTTATCCAATGGGAGCGCGAATGATGTCCGGGAATTCAAGCAATCACGAAAGGTTAGAAAGAGAATTGGCTGAATTTGTTGGAAAACAGGATGCTTTCCTTTTAAACTATGGTTACCAGGGAATTATGTCTGCTATTGACGCCCTGGTCGATCGCCATGATGTGATCGTATACGATGCTGAATCTCATGCCTGTATAATTGATGGTGTTCGTTTGCATCAGGGAAAGCGTTTCGTGTATTCACATAATGATATAGAAAGCCTGGAAAAGCAACTTGAGCGTGCAGAAAGGTGGATTAAGAATACAGGTGGGGCTATCCTGGTTATTACTGAAGGTGTATTTGGGATGTCAGGTGCACAGGGTAAAATAAAGGAGATCGTTGATCTGAAAGAAAAGTTTGACTTCCGTTTGCTGATTGATGACGCACATGGTTTTGGTACTATGGGTAATACGGGAGCCGGAACTCATGAGGCTCAGGACTGTATCGACGGAGTGGATATTTATTTTGGCACTTTTGCCAAATCTATGGCTGGAATCGGTGCTTTTATTGCTTCAACTGAGGAAATAGCCAACTTCCTTCGCTATAATATGCGTTCCCAAACCTTTGCAAAATCATTGCCTATGCCAATGGTTATGGGCTTATTGAAAAGGCTTGAATTATTAAAAAGCAAACCAGAGCTTCGTGAAAAGTTATGGGAAGTAGCTACAAGCCTTCAAGCCGGACTTAAAGAGAGAGGTTTCAATATAGGCGTGACCAATACAATGGTAACACCCGTATTTTTAGAAGGCGAACTTGCTGAAGCTACAGCAATTACAATGGACCTTAGAGAAAACTATGGAATATTTTGTTCAATTGTAGTTTATCCGGTTATTCCTAAAGGATTGATCATGCTGCGATTGATACCGACTGCACTACATACTATTGAAGATGTTAACCGCACTCTGGATGCTTATAGTGAGCTAGCGGAGAAGCTTAACAAGGGACATTATAAAGAGAAAAATCTGGCCAGTGCTTAATTTTTAAAATTTTATAAAAAATGCCCTTAAATACCTTTTAAGGGCATTTTTCATTGTGACTAAATTATAATTTACTGAAATACAGCATTTTGTATTATAAAAATGGCATTTTATTGTGAATAACTGTTAGAAATGTGGAAAAAAACGCTAAAAACGCATACTTTTATTTTTTTCAAATTTTCTTTATATGAAAAAAACATTATACATTAGCTAACAGTAATCAACACTAACCTTAAACTAAAGGAGTAAAAAACATGAAAAAATTCACTGAAGCAAAAAAATTATTCGAAACATTGGAAGCTGATGCTGACAAGTTCTACAACAAGGCGAACAGCGCAGCTGGAACCCGCGTTAGAAAAGGAATGCAGGATTTAAAAAACCTGGCACAGGCTATTCGTCTGGAAGTTCAGGATATGAAAAATAAAGAAGCAGCAAAAGCAGCTAAGAAAAAATAATTTTCAAAGAAATTTAAAGGTCCGTTAAGATATTAACGGGCCTTTTTTATGTCTTTATATCAAGCTTAACTTAGTCAGTTCAGCTTTGATCTTCAGACTGCTTGCTTCGCTCATAGTAACAAGTGGTAATCTTACCTCATTCCCGCATATACCTAATAAGCTTAATGCAGCTTTTACCCCTGCCGGATTTCCTTCGCAGAAAAATAAAGAGGTGATCTCAGTTAAGCTGTAATGAAGAGGCTGAGCTTCTATGAATTTGCCATCGAGGCACATCCGAACCATCGTGGAGAATATCCCCGGAAGTGCATTTGCAACTACAGAAATTACTCCGACTGCACCCATAGCAATTAAGGGCAATGTTATCGGATCATCACCAGATATGAATAAAAATTCTTCTGGCTTCTCCTTAATGATCTTATTGAACTGATCAAAGTTTCCTGAAGCCTCTTTAATTGCTATGATGTTACTGAATTCATGCGCTAAACGAAGCGTCGTTTCAGCACTTATATTCACTCCTGTCCTTCCGGGCACATTATAAAGAATGACAGGTATGTTTGATACCTCAGCAATAGCTTTGTAATGTTGATAAATACCCTCTTGTGTTGGTTTATTGTAATAAGGAGCAACTGAAAGTACTGCGTCAAAGCCCTTGCTGTCAAACTTTTTCAGGTCATGGATTACTTCCGCTGTATTATTGCCACCAATTCCTGCAACCAGTGGCACACGGCCTGCTACATGTTCTAAGGTAGTGTCCCAGACAGCTTTTTTTTCATCAATGGAGAGAGTAGCCGTTTCACCGGTAGTTCCTAATGAAACGAGGTATTCAACACCGCCATCAATGATATGATCAATTACCGTTTTAAGTCCGGAATGATCTACAGAGCCATCTGATTTAAAAGGAGTGACCAGCGCCACTCCCGTTCCATGAAATTTATTCATTAAATATATTATTTGCCCTAGGGGATTAACGTGCGAATTTAAGATCTATAAGCCAATTAAAAAACGATTTGAGAAATAATTAGTAGCTTTTTACACAATTATTGCAGCATTTTAAACAATTCTTCATTAGAAATGATCGGAATTTGAAGTTTTGTAGCTTTTTCAAGTTTGGCCGGACCCATATTATCACCTGCAACAAGGAAATCAAGCTTTGCCGAAATACTGCTGAGAATTTTCCCCCCATTAGTTTCTATTATCTCTTTAAGTTCATCCCGGCTATAGTTTTCAAATATTCCGGAAATTATAAATGATTTACCCTCCAGTTTATTGCTTTGTAATTCTACCTGATTTTCAATGGACTCAAATTGTAAACCATGCCTGCGAAGTTCTTCGATCTGCTCTTTATGCCGGGGCTCATCGAAATATTCGATAAGGCTTTGAGCAATCCGTGCTCCGATCTCTTCAACTGACATTAATTCTTCCAGACTTGCATTCATGAGGCTATCAATATTTTTGAAATGTGCTGCGATCTTTTTTGCAACGGTCTCTCCAACGTATCGTATGCCCAGACCGAAAAGTACTTTTTCAAAGGGCATCTGCTTGGATTTTTCAATTCCCTCAATCATATTGTTGATAGACCGTTCACCAAATCGGTCCATCTCTTTCAACAGATCTTCTTTTTCATAAAGAGTGTAGAGGTCGCTGATATGCTCAATATAACCCCTTCTGTAAAGAGCTTCTATAGTTTCATGTCCGAGTCCCTCAATATTCATAGCTCTCCGGCTGATGAAATGCTGCATCTTGCCGACAATCTGCGGTGGACATGCTTCATCATTCGGACAATAATGAACCGCCTCACCCTCTTTTCTGACTAAGTTGCTTCCGCATTCAGGGCATGTTTCAGGATAAATAACTTTCAGAGCTCCCGGCAGGCGTTTGACTTTATTAACCGCAATTATTTTAGGAATGATTTCGCCACCTTTTTCAACCAGCACGATATCATTTTCATGTAGATCGAGCCTCTCTATTTCATTTGCATTATGAAGGGTAGCACGTTTTACGGTTGTGCCAGCGAGTAAAACAGGTTTCAGATTAGCCACTGGTGTTACCGCACCCGTGCGTCCAACCTGATAAGTGACTTTTTCTAATATAGTCTCAACTTCCTGGGCTTTATATTTATATGCAATCGCCCAACGGGGAGATTTGGCTGTAAAGCCGAGTTCATGCTGCTGGTTGTAATTATTTACTTTTATTACTATGCCGTCAATATCATAGCTTAGCATAAATCTCTTTTCTTCCCAAATATGGATGAATTCCAGTACCTCATCAATGTTTTTACATAATTGATTGTGCTCGCAGATATGAAACCCCCATTTTTTGACTACATCCAGACTTTCCCAATGGGTGTTATACAGACGTTTATCGGTGTATAAAAAATATAAAAAACAATCCAGCGGTCTTTTTGCTACCTCGCTTGAATCCTGCATTTTTAAACTGCCGGCAGCAAAGTTCCTTGGATTTGCATAAGGGACTTCATTGTTTTCAATGCGCTCATGGTTCAACCTTTCAAAGGCAGGTTTGTGCATAAATACTTCTCCCCGAATTTCGAACATTTCAGGATATCCGCTGCCCTTAAGACTTTTAGGAATCGTTTGTATGGTTTTTGCATTATTGGTGACGTCATCACCTTTGGTGCCATCTCCGCGGGTTACAGCTCGCAGTAGTTTGCCATTTTCATAGGTAAGGCTGATTGACAAACCATCAAACTTTAATTCGCAGACATATTCAAAATTATCTCCGATAGCCTTCCTTACGCGCTCGTCAAAATCCTTGAGATCCTGTTCATTATATGTATTTCCAAGCGAAAGCATGGGCCATTTATGCTTAACCGTCTGGAATTCTTTGGTAATATCGCCTCCGATGTTTCGTGTCGGAGAATCTGGATCAATAAACTCCGGGTATTTCTTTTCAAGGGCTGTCAGCTCCTTCAGTTTTTTATCAAATTCATAGTCAGAGATCAGTGGCTGTGCCAGTACATAATACCGGTAATTATGCTCATTAAGCTCTCTAACCAGGGCTTCTATGTGTTCTTTAATCTCAAAAAGTGACATGCAACGAAGATAAGAAATTAACCAATTACGAATTGTCAATTACGAATGATCAATTACGAATTACGAATATGTTTAGAAATTATAGTTGCCATTAACAATTAAACTTAAATCCTTCCCAATCCCTGTTCAATATCTTCAAAGATCTTCATGTAATCCTTTGACAGATGTTCATTATATCCCAGGAGGATAGCACTTAACTGCAGGATCTGAGTTTCATTAAGAGGGTTGTCCCAGATTCGCATACATATTTTTTCCAGGGCGTACATTATGTGATGGGTTTCCCGGTAACTATTCAGATAATTGTCTTCGATGAACTGGTCGAAAAATTTAAAAAAGTGGTTCGTGTCATCCATCATATTAAGTTCCAGGAAGCGGTTCAATGCTAGCTTGTCAGATTGTCTGAGATGGGAGTACAGATCTTCGGCATCAATAATTTCCTCGTTGAGTAAAATGCTGTCTAACATCAGCTCCAGCGAAATATGTGCCAAAAACGATGGCCTTACCGGAGAGTTTTGCAGTACAGGTGCAATGGCAGTTCGGATTGCATTGGTGTGTTCATTGAAAAAGGCAGAATTATGAAAATGCCGGTCAACTGCCAGATGTCTTTTCCAGCCTGCCAAAATCGAGCTCTCACAACTGCCAGTAAATAAGTCCGTCTTTTTTTCGGGATGGAACTTCCAGTCTTTCCTGGCATTTTTTACCAGATCAGGCAACACGGTTCCCAGCACAAGGTGGGGATCCCTGCTATTCCTGTCAAAGTAAAAATGAGAAAGGAAGTTCATGCTTTAAATATGATTGTTTAAGATGTCCAGTGAATGTTTTATCGTATTGTAAATTTACAACAATATAGCCATGCAGCCGGTTTTATCAATTCTATTATATTTGCAATCCAAACGATTGATAAGATAATGAATTTTGTAGAAGAATTACGCTGGCGGGGAATGCTGCATGATATAATGCCCGGTACTGAAGAAGAACTGAATAAGGGCCTTACCTCAGGTTATATAGGTTTTGATCCTACAGCGGATTCACTGCATGTCGGACATCTTACTCAGATCATGACACTTATTCATTTCCAGAGGGCAGGACATAAGCCGGTAGCTCTGGTAGGTGGCGCCACAGGTATGGTAGGCGACCCTTCCGGCAAGTCGGCCGAGCGTAATCTTCTTTCTGAGGATGTTTTAAATTATAATGTAGAATGTCTGGAAAATCAGTTAAAAAAGTTTCTTGATTTTGACTGCGGTGCGAATAGTGCTGAAATGGTAAATAATTACGATTGGTTTAAGAATTTTACTTTTCTTGATTTTATACGAGACGTGGGTAAGCATCTTACTGTCAATTATATGATGGCGAAGGATTCAGTTAGGAAACGCCTGGAAGGTGAAACCGGGATGTCCTTTACAGAATTCAGCTACCAGCTGGTGCAGGGATATGACTTCTACTACCTCTGGAAAGAAAAGAATTGCCAGGTACAGATGGGAGGTTCAGACCAGTGGGGTAATATAGTAACCGGTACTGAACTAATTCGCCGCAAAGGCGGAGGCTCTGCATTTGCTATAACTACTCAGTTGATAAAAAAGGCAGATGGTACCAAATTTGGTAAGACGGAAAGCGGTGCTGTATGGTTGGATCCTGCTAAAACATCGCCTTATAAATTTTACCAGTTCTGGTTAAACACTACTGATTCGGATGCAAAAAGCTGGATAAGAATATTTACTCTAAAATCACAGGAGGAAATTGAAGGACTCGAAAAAGAGCATGACCAGGCACCTCATCTCAGGATCCTTCAAAAAGCTTTGGCCGAAGAGATTACCATCCGCAGCCATTCAGAACAGGCTCTTCAAACAGCCTTGAAAACATCTGACTTTCTGTTCGGAAATGGTTCGCTGGAATTCATCAGCAATCTTAGCGATGATGAAGTGCTGGAGGTTTTTGAAGGCCTGCCACAATTCTCTGTTTCTAAGAACGAACTTCTTGCCGGAATAAATGTAACTGACCTGCTTTCTGAAAAAACTCCGGTATTCCCTTCGAAAGG
Source organism: uncultured Sphingobacterium sp. (assembly GCA_964358565.1). Taxonomy (GTDB): domain Bacteria; phylum Bacteroidota; class Bacteroidia; order Sphingobacteriales; family Sphingobacteriaceae; genus Daejeonella. The sequence continues at coordinate 17,323 of CAYHRC010000012.1, forward strand.
AGAAGCACGTAAAATGATCGCCGGAGGCGGAGTATCAATAAACAGGGAGAAGTTATCTGATGCGGCACAGATGTTTACAGTCAGTAACCTGATTAACGGAAAATACCTGGTTGCGCAAAAAGGAAAGAAGAATTATTTTCTGATTATTGCTGCTTAATTGATTAAAGCTAAAAGGAAACTTACTCCAATTCGCTTAATTCCAGGTTATTCAAAATAATTAGTTTTACCTGATTTGCAACCGTCATGCAATTGTTGACTTTCTCTATTGACAGACAATAATTGTTTTCACATTCGGCCTGATTTAATTGACAACAAAATATATTGCTAAAACTGATGTTTTCAAATTCATTATCCACTGATTTGCAATGATTTAATAAATTTTCCAAGCTTTCTTCTTCATTGTGATCTATTGATTTGCTCAACAGAAAAGCACGCATCATAGCGCCCATATACTGATGCGCGGTTAAACACACAGATAAGGTTGACACATCTTCACTCGGGCGATAAAGCTCAAATTCAGCTATTCTCAATTTTTCGATCGCCATTTTTAATGAACTTTTAGTTTCGTTTGTTACCATGATGTTAAATTTTACGCCCGTAAATAAATAAACAACATACAATTCGAATTCGCCCTGTGAAGAAAATATCGTGTAAATCCTGTAATTTTCGATTGCAGCTACCCAAATGTAATGAAGTAAGCAGGTATAAAATATGATCAATATCACGGTTTAGCTG
>CAYHRC010000013.1:0-17936 GCA_964358565.1 uncultured Sphingobacterium sp.
CACAAAAAGAAATTAAGGAAATGATTGATATGGGGATCACTTCTTTCAAAACCTTCATGGCCTACAAAGGATCGCTGATGGTGGATGACAGGCAGATGGTTTGTCTGATGGAAGAAGTTAAAAAGCAGGGCGGTATAGTAACCACTCATGCTACAAATGGCGATATGATCGACTTCCTGGTTTCCAAACACCGCTCAGAAGGAAAGCTTTCACCCCTGTATCATTATCTTTCCCAACCTGAGATCACTGAAGCTGAAGCATCCGGACGATTTGCAGATATGATCAGTTATACAGGCTCCCCGGGTTATATTGTTCACATGACTTGCCAGGGGGCTCTGGATGCAATCCGCAATGCCACCTACCGCAACCAGAAAGTATTTGCAGAAACCTGTATTCAATACCTCACACTCGATGCCTCACTTTACGAGAAGGATTTTGAAGGAGCCAAATGGGTGATGAGCCCGCCATTACGCGAAAAGAAAGATCAGGAAGCCCTATGGGCAGGTATCAATCAGGGTCTGGTGCAGGTTGTAGCCACCGATCACTGTCCCTTTAAATGGGAACAGAAATTAATGGGGAAGGATGATTTTTCAAAGATTCCCAATGGACATCCGGCTATAGAACATCGCATGGAGTTACTGTTTTCAGAAGGTGTTAACACTGGCCGGCTGAGCCTGAATAAATACGTTGAAGTAACCAGCACGAATGCCGCCAAAATATTCGGAATGTTTCCAAGGAAGGGAACGATTGGCATTGGTTCGGATGCCGACCTGGTAATTTTTGATCCCAGCAAGGAGCATATCCTGTCTGCAGAAACACATCATATGAATACCGATTATTCCGCTTATGAAGGCTGGAAAGTAAAAGGAAAAGTCAAGTCAGTATTGCTGAGAGGTAAACTTGTCATCGAGAATGATGCATGCCTGGTAAAAAAAGGTAACGGCAAGTTCATCAAACGTAAAAAAGTAAAAGGTATCATTTAATTATTAATAAGTAAATACTGAATTTTGCAGAACAGGCATCAATTAACAAAGATTTATAAATCATAAAATATCTTATGCCAAGAATAATCAAATCAGGCCTGATTCAAATGAGTTTGGCCAAAACCGAAGGTGAAGGCAGTATACAGGAAATAAAGGATGCAATGCTGGAGAAGCACATTCCTTTTATTGAAAAAGCGGGACAACAGGGAGTCCAGATCCTGTGTCTTCAGGAGATATTCAATACTCCCTATTTTTGTACCGGGCAGGATAAAGCATGGTACGCATCAGCTGAGAGTGTCCCCGGTCCTACCACCGACCTGATGGCAGAATATGCCAAAAAATATAATATGGTGATCATTGTACCCGTTTATGAAAGAGAACAGGCTGGAATCTTGTATAATACTGCAGCTGTTATTGATGCAGACGGTAAATATTTAGGCAAATACCGTAAAAATCATATCCCGCATACAACAGGCTTCTGGGAAAAATTCTTTTTCAGGCCCGGCAACCTGGGTTATCCGGTATTTCAAACGGCTTATGCAAAAATAGGGCTTTATATCTGTTACGACAGGCATTTCCCTGAGGGTGCAAGGATCCTTGGCTTGAATGGTGCTGAAATTGTTTACAACCCATCGGCAACAGTGGCAGGTTTATCACAATACCTATGGAAACTTGAACAGCCAGCTCATGCCGCTGCGAACGGCTATTTTATGGGATGCATCAATCGCGTTGGAGAAGAAAAACCATGGGATCTGGGAAGATTTTACGGTTCCTCCTATTTTGTAGACCCGCGGGGACAAATTTTCGCACAGGCATCGGAAGATAAAGATGAATTACTGGTTTCTGAGTTTGACCTCGACATGATTGAAGAAGTAAGAAACACATGGCAGTTTTTCCGTGACAGACGCCCCGAATCATACGGTAAACTGACCGAACTTTAACGGATTCCACTAATGGCAATTACAAATAACAGACTTTCAAAAGAAGAATACGGTACTAATTTTCAGGATATCCATCCGCCTTTCGAAAATTATACAGCAGCAGCATTGGAAGCCAACCGCTGTCTTTTCTGTTATGATGCCCCCTGCATGAAATCATGCCCTACAAGCATTGATGTTCCCAAATTTATCAAGCAAATATCAACAGAAAACATCAGAGGCTCAGCACACACCATTTTTTCATCAAATATTATGGGTGGCGGCTGCTCAAGAGTCTGCCCGGTAGAAAAGCTCTGCGAAGGGGCCTGCGTTTATAATCTTCTGGAAGAAGAGCCTATCCAGATAGCCCGCCTGCAGCGATATTCGACCGATAAAGCTTTTGAGGAAAAATGGCCCTTATTTACACGTAAGCCATCGAAGGGCAAGAAGGTTGCTATTGTTGGAGCCGGCCCGGCAGGTCTTTCCTGCGCTCATGTACTTTCACGTGAAGGTATAGATGTTACAATTTTTGAAAAAGAAGAAAAAGCCGGAGGTCTGATGACCTATGGCATAGCCGCTTACAAAGTAACGCCCGAATTTTGTCAGGATGAAGTGGACTATATTACTTCACTGGGTGGAATTGATATTCAATACGGTAAAGAATTAGGCCGGGATCTTTCCATCGATAGTTTACGGGCATCGCATGATGCTGTATTCCTTGGCATGGGCGTAGGTTTGACCCGAAAGCTCAATATACCAGGTGAGGATCTTGAAGGTGTTAAAGATGCTATCGATTTTATCTATGACATTCGTACCAATGCATTCGACAGTACCCCTGTAGGCAATAAAGTTGCCGTGATCGGCATGGGCATGACCGCGATTGATGCTGCAACTCAGGCTAAAAGACTGGGTGCTGAAGAAGTCACACTTGTTTATCGCCGTACGCAGGAAGACATGCCCTGCACCGAAAAGGAACTGAATATTGCAAAGCTTGATGGCTGTAAGATCATATGGATGGCAGCCCCCAAAGAAATTACAGGGACTGATGGCAAGGTAAGCGGCCTTATCTGTGATATTATGAGGCCCGGTGTAACTGATATCGGCGGCAGGAGAACAACTGAACCAGGCGGACAAACCCTCTTCCTGGAAATTGATATGCTGATAAAGGCAACAGGACAGTTGCCCTTTGAAGATCTGGTTCATACAAGTCAATTGGAAGATCACAAGGGAAAGATCTCAATAGATGAAAGAACTGAAACTTCAATATCAGGTGTGTTCGCTGGCGGCGATTGTGTTAACGGAGGTAAAGAGGTAGTTGACGCTGTTCAGGCCGGAAAAGAAGCTGCCGCAGGAATTTTAACTTATTTAGCATTTTAGAAAAATGGCTGACCTATCATCAAACTTCCTCGGAATCAAATCGCCAAATCCTTTCTGGCTGGCGAGTGCCCCTCCAACTGATAAAAAGATCAATGTTCTCAGGGCTTTTGAAGCCGGCTGGGGCGGCGTGGTATGGAAAACTTTAGGAACACAGGTAAAAAACGTATCCTCGCGGTATTCAGCAGTTAATTTTAACGGCGGGCGCATAATGGGATTTAATAATATTGAACTCATTTCTGACCGTCCTTTATACTTAAATCTGAAAGAAATCAGAGAAGTCCTGAAAGAATTCCCAGACCGTGCCATGGTTGTTTCTCTGATGGCAGATAATACCCGCGAAAGCTGGCATGAACTTATTAAACAGGTTGAAGACACAGGTGCACACGGACTGGAATTGAATTTTGGCTGTCCTCACGGGATGACAGAAAGGGGCATGGGTGCTACAGTAGGCCAGGATCCGGAAATCGCCCGTGTAATTGTTGAATGGGTGATGGAAGTTGCATCAATCCCGGTCATTACAAAATTAACCCCCAACGTACATTCAGTTGTACCTGCCGGAAAAGCAGTTGTTGAAGCAGGCAGCAATGCTCTGTCACTCATTAATACCATTCAATCCGTTACCGGGATAGATCTGGACACTCTTATTCCAAATCCCAATGTTGCAGGAAAATCTGTTTTTGGCGGATATTGCGGTCCGGCAGTGAAACCTATTGCGTTAAAATTTTTAACCACATTAAGCCAGGATCCAACAACCAGAAGGGTGCCCATCTCAGGTATTGGCGGGATCAGCACATGGAAAGATGCTGCTGAGTTCATGCTGCTCGGCGCTACAACTGTACAGGTTTGCACTGCAGCGATGACACATGGTTTCAGGATTATAGAAGACCTTTGTGAAGGTCTCAGTAACTGGATGGATGAAAAGGGATTCGAAAATACACAGGATTTCATTGGGAAGTCTGTTCCTGCAATTACTACCTGGGAAGAACTAGACATCAACTATCATATCGTAGCCCACATCAATCAGGATAAGTGCATTCATTGCGGACTTTGCTATATCGCATGTGAAGACACCGTCCACCAGGCGATCAATTTATCTTACGGCATGCCTTACAACACGTATTCCATAAAAGAACCCGAATGTGTTGGATGTAATTTATGTTCCCTCGTATGTCCGGTTGATAATTGCATCACGATGGTCGAACAGCGCAAAGGTGATGAATATCTGAACTGGAAGGAGTTTCAAAAGAGGGGATTGCCTCTGAATGATCATTGAGGTTAGTTGTTGGTTGTTAGTGAACAGAGAATAGTGGTAAGAGTATTAAAACCGGTGCCAGAGAGACGGCTGTTTGTTTGAAATTGTATACTCATTTCACTAAGGTTTGGGTTAGGGATTTAGTGAAAATCCTTTTTTGCGAAGCTAAAAAGATTGAAACGATAGCCCGGGCCTGCTCCCGCAGGCAAGCCCCAATAGATCTACCCTGGGATAGTGTAAACGGAGCATTTCAAACCAGTATATTAACGTTTTTTGGCTTATTCAACTATCGAATTAGCCTGAACTATCAAACCATTTGCTAATTGACAAATCAGCTCATTTGCTAACTTGATCTTTTTGCATCCCGGCAGGTTTTAATATCTTAGCAGCCTTAATCCATTTAATATTCCTTTAAATTTTTATCGATGTTAAAAAACATAAAATTGTTAGGTCTATGTCTGCTCTTTCCCATAGGTTTTTCTTATGCTCAAACCACCGATCAGGTAATTAATAATATCATAAAAGAGGCTTCTGATAACTCACAGCTTAAAAAGCTGGCTCATGAATTAACCGATGGTATCGGGCCAAGGCTTGTAGGTACCCCGCAAATGAAACAGGCACACGATTGGGCTGTTGAAAAATATCAGGGCTGGGGAATTCAGGCAAGAAATGAGAAATGGGGCGAATGGCGTGGCTGGGAAAGAGGTATCTCGCATATCGACATGGTATATCCGCGTGTAAAGTCGCTGGAAGGAATGCAGCTGGCATGGAGCCCGTCAACCAAAGGAAAAACTGTTACCGCTGAGACGATCATTCTGGCTGAAACAACAGATTCAATTGCTTTCCAGATATGGCTGCCAACTGTTAAGGGCAAATTTGTTATGATCTCGATGATGCAGCCTACCGGAAGGGATGATGCAAACTGGACGGAATTCGCAACAAAGGAATCACTGGAAAAAATGAAAGCTGAACGTCTTGCAGCCACCAACGCCTGGAAGAACCGCATTAGTAAAACAGGGCTAAATCCTAAGCAGCTTGCATTGGCAATTGAAAAGGCTGGCGCTGCCGGGATCATAGCTTCGAACTGGTCAGCAGGCTTTGGTGTAAACAAAATCTTCGGCGCTAATACCACTAAAATACCAACCCTTGATATTTCACTTGAAGATTACGGCATGCTGTACAGGCTTACAGAATCAGTAATCCATCCAAAGATCAGCGTCAGGGCTGACTCGAAGGAGCTGGGACTTGTTCCTACCTTTAACACTATCGCTGAGATAAAAGGAACAGAGAAACCTAACGAATATGTGATGCTTTCTGCCCATTTCGATTCATGGGATGGCGGTACAGGAGCGACAGATAATGCTACAGGAACAATCACTATGCTCGAGGCAATGAGAATTCTTAAAAAAGTTTACCCAAATCCGAAAAGAACTATCCTGGCAGGCCACTGGGGAAGTGAAGAGCAGGGTTTGAATGGCTCAAGGGCTTTCGTTGCAGATCATCCTGAAATAGTACAAAATATCCAGGCGCTTTTTAATCAGGATAATGGTACTGGGAGGGTTGTAAACCTTTCAGGGCAGGGTTTCTTAAATTCTTACGATTACATCGGCCGCTGGCTTAACAAAGTACCTTCAGAGATCAGCTCCCAAATCCAGACCAGCTTTCCGGGCTCGCCTGGCAGTGGTGGATCTGATTTTGCATCATTCGTTGCCGCAGGGGTTCCTGCCTTTTCTTTAAGCTCTCTGAGCTGGGCATACGGAACATATACCTGGCATACCAATCGCGACACTTATGATAAAATAGTTTTTGATGATGTGCAGAACAATGCAATCTTAACCGCTATTTTAGTTTATATGGCTTCTGAAGATCCGGTTAAAACTTCAAGGGAAAAGAGCGTTTTACCAATAAATAAGGCTACTGGCCAACCCGCGACCTGGCCGGAACAGCGCCAGCCTACCCGGAAAGGCGGAGTAAATTAATCATTTAATGCTGATGGAACTATTTCTGGTAATGCGTTTGTGGAGAATGCCACTTATAAAATAATTGATGCTGAAAAAGTTGAATTTAGCCGGAGCCAAAACAAAATAACCAAAAGATACAAATTTGGCTCCGGTTCACTTGAACTTATGGGCGGATGTATAGAAGCCTGCGGCTCACGGTATAAGAGATAACCAAACGCTTCTACAAGACCAATAAACCAGATTGTCTTAATGTATTAATGGCTTTACCATACCAAAAAGGTTCAAAGTCCTGATTTATCGCAGCTTCAAAATTTTCCTTCATCTCCCGGAAAATCAGTATCGCTTTGTTCTGTGGTGTGATCTTTTGCAGGATATCTGAAAGCCAGTCAGCATGCTCTTTGCTGAGCTGTATATTGAAACTGGATTTTTTATCAAAAAACTTCAGCTCCGCCATTTCCCATTGAGACCCTTTTTTGCTTTTGGTAAAATACTTTACAGAAGGCTGTGTCCCGAGCCACACAATCTTTGCTGCTGGTTTTACCAGGGGTGATTCATCGCGGGAAAGTGAATTGACGATATAATCGGGTGCAATGCTTGTCTTCGGAACCCGGTGTTCAAACCATTGCTGCAGTGGATGATCAAAACAGAGGCCGTGCATATAATTGAAAAGCGACTTTTTTAAGCCGTAGCTGAACTGTTCATGATCTGTACCACTTTTATCCAGATGGACAATATCATTATTTGCAAAGGTAGCCGGGGTATCAATGACTTTTGAAACATTGAATTGGTCGGGGTACAAACCAATCGGGCTATGTGCTGTCATTGCAAACTGATGCCAGAATGCCGATTGCAGGATACCGGCTTCAAACATTTGTCTTACCATTTCAAGTGAATCAATGGTTTCCTGTGCGGTTTGAGTAGGAAAGCCGTACATCAAATATGCATGGACCATAATACCAGAGTCAGTGAAATTATCAACGACACGTGCTACCTGGTCAACAGTTACCCCTTTCTGAATAAGTTTCAGCAAGCGGTCGGAAGCCACTTCAAGACCGCCAGAAATAGCAATACAACCGGAAGCTTTAAGCAGGAGGCAAAGATCTTTTGTAAAACTCTTCTCAAACCGGATATTAGTCCACCATGTAACAGTAAGCCTGCGTCTTAAAATTTCGAGAGCCAATGAACGCATTAAAGCAGGCGGTGCCGCCTCATCGACGAAATGAAATCCATTTTGGCCGGTTTGAAGCATCATTTCCTCAATGCGGTCGCATAACAATGCCGCAGCAATTGGTTCATAAATTTTAATATAATCCAGCGAAATATCACAGAATGTACATTTTCCCCAGTAGCAGCCATGAGCCATGGTCAGTTTATTCCATCTCCCATCACTCCATATGCGGTGCATAGGGTTAACAATTTCAATTACTGAAATATATTGATCGAGTAAAAGGTCACTGTAATCGGGAGTACCTGTCTCAAACTGTTTGTAATCTGATGAAGTACTTCCATTACAATAGCTTACCTCACCATTTATTCGGACAAAAGTTCTTTTCAGATCCCTGACCTCGCGTTTTCCGTCCAGTAATTCGCATAAATGCTCAATAGGAGCCTCGCCATCATCAAGGCAAATGAAATCAAAAAAATCAAACACCCTGACATCTGAAACTGACCTTAGTTCGGTATTAGGGAATCCACCTCCCATAGCTATCTTAATATGCGGGTAGTTTTCTTTAATCCATTGGGCGGAACGGAATGCGGCATATAAATTACCCGGAAAAGGCACCGAGAATGAAGCCAGTGCAGGTTTGATCGCCTGAAGCCTGACTTTTAAAATTGAAATAAGCAGTTTGTCGGTATAGGTAGGTTTGAGCTGTAAAGCCTCATAAAGTTCATCAAAAGTGTTAGCAGACCTTCCCAGACGTTCAGCATAGCGGCTAAATCCAAAATTTTCGTCTATACATTCAACAATCAGGTCGGAAAGATCTTCCAGGTATAAGGTCGCCAAATGCTTGGCCTTATCCTGTGTACCCATGGTTCCGAAAGCCCAGTCAAGTTCCTCAACCTGAGCGAAACGGGAAGCCTCAGGCAGGAAATCTTCCTGACAAATTAAATGAGCAAGTGTAGGATTTTTTCCCTGTAAAAATTGTATAACCGCATCAATGGTACTGATATAATACTCTTTGAGTGCAATGATCCGTTGAGCATTTTCGCTTAAAGGCTTAGCTGACCTTTCGGCTTCGGCGAACATATCGGACAATCCCGATCTACAAAACAAAGCCAGGATCACTTCTATTCCAAGGTCAGCCTGATAGCAGGAAATACCTTTTGTATTCAGAAAACCCTTTAAATATGCCGTTGCCGGATAAGGTGTGTTTAACTGTGTAAAAGGCGGGGTTATTAAAAAAACTTCTGCTTCCAATTGCTTATAATTCAAATCTCACATCCTGATTTTTAACCTCAAGAATGCCTTTTACAAAAATATCCTTATTATTGAATAAAGACCTGATATTAAAGGATGTGGATTTAAATTAGATTAAACTATCTTTCGGTCAATTTGTTATTCAGTTTCACCTTAAGCATTAAAAAATGAAAAAAACAGCAAGCTGGTTAACCTTATGCTTATTCTTAAGCGTAATAGTTGCATGTACCACCACTCAAAGTACAACAGGCACAGGCGATTCTACCGGTATGGTCACAGATTCTATCAAAAGTGACACCGCCAGCAGTGACACTTCATCCCAAATGGCTTTCGCTGACATCAGTGCTACAAAATCAGATACCAGCGGCAATGGGAGAGCAGAATTCAGGAAAAAAGCAGATGGTAACGTTGAGTTAAGTCTTACAGTCAGTTTTCCAAAAATGGCAAATAAATCAGTTGCTGTACACTTGCATGAGCACGGTGATTGCGGTGATCAGGGTAAAGGAGCACATGGCCACTGGAATCCGACAAATGAAGCTCATGGGCAATGGGGATCTGCTGCATTTCATTCAGGTGATATTGGTAATGTTCAATTAAATGCAGAGGGAACAGGATCTATAACTTTAGCTTCCAACAGATGGACCATCGGTGGCGATGATAAAACCAACATCCTAAACCGTGCAGTGATTGTACATTCAGGAGTAGATGATTACACCACTCAGCCTACCGGCAATGCTGGAAGCCGGATTGGATGCGGAGTTGTTTCTGCTCATTAAACATCAAATATCTGGCCCCGGATTTAAGCTGGGGCCAGATATTTACTCTCACCATGATCCGGATAGACCCTATCCGGTATATCCATACCAGCTTTCTGGCATCAAAATATTGCTAAATAAGACTTAGCTCTCATTAATGGCCTTATCTAAAATCAAAAACTATCAGTTTTACTATCTTTACACACTCAAAAAACAAAAAGCCGGAGAACATCAATAAAACAAGCATGATAGACATAGGGAAGTTTAATGAATTAAGATTTATAAAGAAAACAGATGCAGGCCTCATACTTACTGATGGGGAAAAGGAAGTTCTGTTATCCTATATTCATGCTCCGGAAGGTGTACAGGCCGGAGATAACCTTCATGTTTTCGTCTATATTCACAGTGATGGCCGCTTAATGGCTACTACGGAAACACCACTGGCAACTGTGGGTGAATTTGCTTTATTAACCGTTGTTGATCAGAATGAGCAGGGGGTTTTTATGGATATGGGCATTGGTAAAGATGTTTTTGTTCCTGAACGTGAGCAAAAGCGCCCCATGCAAATTGGAAAAAAGTACGTAGTATACTTATATACAGATGAAAAGAATGATCGTATTACAGCATCTTCGAAGCTTGCTGATTTTATTGATCAGGATGAACATGATCTCGAAGAAGGTGATGAGGTTACTTTAATGATAACTGAAGAAAGCGATCTGGGTTATAGTGCCATCATAAACCAGAAGTACATGGGTCTCCTGTATCATAATGAGGTTTTTGAAGACTTGCAGCCCGGAGATATCAAAAGAGGATTTATTAAAAAGATCCGGGAGGGGAATAAGATTGATCTGAGTTTGCAGGTGATCGGATTCCGTCATATTCTGGATCTGAAAGACAGTCTGATGATCGATCTTCAGGAAAACAATGGATCTATTCTTTTGGGAGATAAAAGCTCACCTGAAGATATCTATAACAGGCTGAAAATCAGCAAAAAGGCTTTTAAAAAAGCAATTGGAAGCCTGTATAAGGAAAGACTGATAGAAGTATCTGATTACGAGATAAAAATTGTACCTAAGCCAGTGAAATAAAGATTTTCTGCCTGTATGAAGTATAAATTTCAAGTATCTCTTGTAATTTTTAATAAAAAGAGCTAATATTATTAAGCATATTTGTATTTTGAAAACTAATCTTTGCGCCATGAAAATGATCTTTTTCTGTATTGTTCTTATTTCTGCAGCTTTCAATAGCCCTGCACAGAACCTTATTCCTTCAGCCGCTTTACAAATCAAAATTGCGGTGCTTGCGGCTCCTGCCGATAAACGTGAAGCTGCAAGTGTTTATGGATATAATGAAAAGGGACAATTCATTTCATTAAGAAAAGGAACGAATGAAATGATCTGTCTGGCAGATGACCCCAAGGTGCCGGGTTTGAATGTTGCCTGTTATCATCAGGACCTTGAGCCTTTTATGAAACGCGGCAGGGATCTGAAGATGGAGGGAAAAACACCAAAAGAGGTTTCTGACCTGCGTGATGAAGAAGTCAAGGCAGGAAGGCTTCAAATGCCTAAACAACCGGCAACTCTGTACGTTTATACGGCAACAGCTGAAAATTATGATAGTGTAACCGGTGCTGTTAAGGATGGTTACCTCAGATATGTTATATATATACCATTCGCTACAGCAGAAAGTACAGGCCTGCCCTTAAAACCAGATGTTCCTGGAATGCCCTGGATTATGGATCCGGGAACGCATAGAGCCCATATCATGATCAGTCCTCCCAAGAAAAACTAGCATTTTATATTAAAATGTTAGATTAATGTCATAAACACCCCACTAATACCAAGCCCCGTTTCCATGGCCTGCCATTATTTATAAGGCAAACGATTGTCCTCTGTTTGCAGTGAAATGTTGGGGGATCCTGAGCTGGATCTGATCAGAAATTCGCTGTTTAAACCCTAAAACAGAAAGATTAATGACAAAAATTATTGGGCAGATGAGTGGACAAGTATCTGCATTTTCGAGTAAATCAGTTAATTCTTTGCAGGTGCTCCGGCATAAATAATCGTTTGCAGCAGTAAATTTTCACTTGTTACAGGAAATAAATGAACATTAGCCCCGTTTATTAATGTAACCAAGCTGACAGCCACAAAGATATCGCAACGTTGAAATTAACTGAGGAAACATTGAACAAAAAAACATTATGAAAAAATACATCTACCACATTCTCGTGTTGGCAGTAGGTTATGGAGTAGGATTTTCTTATTCTTCCAGGGGTATTGCAAGCGCTAAAGAGGCAAAAACTGTAAACACAGAAAAAAACATCTCAACTGCTAGTTTTAGCGAAAATTTTTCTGAGAAGGCATTAATTGCATTAATGAAAGAATTGAAGATTAAGTACCCTGAAGTTGCATTATCACAGGCCAGACTTGAAACAGAAAATTTTACTTCGGATATTTTCAAAGAAAACCATAATCTGTTTGGAATGAAGATGGCAGAAAAAAGACCTACCTCAGCAATCGGAATAAACCGGGGCCATGCTGCATATAATAACTGGAAAGAATCAGTTGTTGATTATGCCTTATTCCAGAGCTTTATAATTGCAAAATTGCAAAATGTCAGCCGCGAATCATATCGCAAACACATTCAAAAATACTATTCCGAGACTTCAGACTACCTGGCACGAATGGACCGGGTTTCGCTTGAAAAGATGTGATAGGATAACCATTGTTATTGGAGAGGTATTAATCTTCAGGTTGAGAGTGCCTGTTGATGAATGCTTTTCCTTTCATTGTTCTGGCAGCCAAAAGAGCGCTGATCAACATTAATACAGAGCCGGCCAAAAACGGAGCTCCTGCAAATTTAACCGCTGCATCCGGCCTTGTAAACCATGCAAAAAGATTCGTCATAAGCAGCGGACCGACTATTGACGTCGCACTCATCATACTTGTTAAAGCTCCCTGTAATTCACCTTGTTCATTTTTAGGAACATTCCCCGAAATGATTGATTGTAATGCGGGACCTGCTATTCCACCAAGACAGTACGGAACGAGAAAGACAAACATCATCCATCCTTCGGAGGCAAATGCAAATAGCAAAAGACCGACAGAGTAAAGGCCGAGGCCGACATATATGCTCTTTTCGTTTCCCAGTTTTGGATTTATATAACGGATCAGTCCGCCCTGAACCAGAGCAACAAGCAAACCGATAAAGGTTAATGAAAGTCCCATAAGCGCATTGCTCCACTGGAATTTTTCAATATTATAGAATGTCCACGTGCTCTGAACTGCATGCCAAGCAATATAAAGAAAGGTCATTGCAACAATTAATCCGCCAACGCCTTTATATTTCTTTAACTGAACCAGTGAGCCAAGCGGATTTGCCCTCTTCCATTCAAAGGGGCGCCGATGTTCTTTATCCAGCGACTCAGGCAATACGAAATAGCCATATATTACATTTATAAAGGTAAGTACAGCTGCCGCTATAAAAGGTACACGTGGTCCAAGTTCTCCGAGCAGCCCTCCAAGCCCGGGACCGATAATAAATCCTAAACCAAAGGCAGCACCTATCATACCAAAATTTCGGGCCCTGTTCTCTGGAGTACTGATATCTGCAATATAAGCTGAAGCCGTGGTAAAACTTGCCCCAAACATTCCTGCAATGATACGACCCAGAAATAACCACCAGATTGTGGGTGCCAGTGAAAGAAAGATATAATCTATTCCGAACCCGAACAGCGACAAAAGAAGGATGGGTCTCCGCCCGTATTGATCACTCAGGTTTCCAATTACCGGAGCACAAACAAACTGCATAAAAGCATAGGCGAAAGTAAGCAAACCACTCCATTGCGAAGCCTCACTCATGTTCCCATGGATCAGCTCTCCGATCAGTTGCGGAAACACAGGGATAATTAATCCCAGTCCGATAACGTCAAGTAAAAGTGTAATGAAAATAAAACTTATTGCAGCCTTGCGGGAAGAAACCATTATTACTTAACGATATAAGGCTGTGAACTTAATCATAATTTTAAGAAAAACAACTCCAATAAGGGCTTGATATCTCATTATTATTCTAAAAGGTCATTTGATCCGGAATATGAAAATAAAACTTACTTCCTTTTCCTACCGTACTTTCCACCCACATCTTACCGCCATGCTTTTCTACAAAATTACGGCAAAGACTGAGACCCATACCTGTTCCCTTCTCCCCTTTTGTGCCATATGAAGTAAAATAGGTGTCATCACTGAATATTTTATCAATATTCTGGCTTTCTATACCGATCCCATTATCAGTCACGGAAAATGTAATTCCATTCCCCTCTTTTTTTGCAGAGACAATAATTTTACCTCCGCTATTTGAAAACTTAACGGAATTAGTAACCAGGTTACGGATAATGGCATCCAGCATATACTTATCTAAGCTTAACTGCATATCATCTTCTATATCCTCCGAAATCTCTATCTGTTTTGCATCTGCTATATGTTCTACCTTTTTAATACAATGCCTGACATGATTTTTAATATCATTGATAAGTACAGGATTAAAATCTACAGAGTTAAATTGAATTTTAGCCCATTCCAGCAGATCCATTAGTAGCTCGTGCGCATTTAACAGGCTTTTCTGCATCATGACCATATACTCTACCAGCTCCTTTTTGGAATTAGTTTCAATATCCATAAATACTACTTCCAGCAATCCAACGCAGCTTGAAATAGGATTCCGGAGATCATGAGCAATTACGGAAAGAAGTTTATTCTTCTGGTCGTTAAGGATGTTAAGGTCATTATTAAGCGATATAAGGGAATTTTCGTACAGCTTTCTTTCAGTAACATCCCTCATGGTGCCTTCAGTCCCTACAATTACGCCATTTCGGATTATAAGATGAGCATTCACAGATGAATATCTTATTTCTCCGGCTTTCGTTTTAACTGCTAACTCATAATCACTTATCGACCGCTGC
The DNA here is from genome assembly GCA_964358565.1 of uncultured Sphingobacterium sp. GTDB lineage: Bacteria > Bacteroidota > Bacteroidia > Sphingobacteriales > Sphingobacteriaceae > Daejeonella. Next base: position 14,622 of record CAYHRC010000013.1, read on the forward strand.
TCTTTTAATATTCCCATAAGCCGTTCCCTATCGTCAGGTTTATTATAGAATTTAGGTACTGGGCTGCCAATCACCTCTTCACGGGAATAACCTGCATGTTTTTTTATTGAAGGACTTATTTCAGTAAATATTCCGTTCTGATCCGTCTGATAAAAAACGTCCTGAATATTTTCGAATATCTTTCGAAGTTGCTGCTCACTTTCAAATAAAGCGCTCTCAGCAGCCTTTATATTACTGATGTCATAATCAATACCAAGCAATCCGACTATCTTGCCATTGTCATTTAATAAAGGGATCTTCGAGATCAAAAGGGTCCTGATACTGCCATCAAGCCATGATATGATTTTTTCACGGTTAACAATGGGTTTCCCTGAATTAAAAACTTCCTGGTCTTCAGCAATAGAAATTCTTGCCAAAGCCATTGGGAATAATTCATAGTCATCCTTTCCTAAAAGTTCATCAGCACTATTAACCCCCATATAATTAACTTCCGCCTTATTAACAAAGGTTTTGCGCGACTGCAGATCTTTTCCAAAAATATTAAGAGGAATATTGTTAATAAGCGTGCTTAGCAATTCCCGTTCTTCGCGCAGTGCGATTTCACTTTTCTTTCGTTCCGTTATATCCTGTACCTGAACAATTCGATGTGATGGCTTCTGATCCTTATCAAGGATTATCGATCCTGATAGCAGTACCCATACCATACTGCCATCCTTATGTATATAGCGTTTTTCCAGTTGATAGGATTGTCTCTTTCCCTCAAGCATTTCCTGAATCAAGCTCCTATCTTTGTCCAGGTCTTCAGGACATGTAATATCCTGAAAAGTTAGTGAGTGAAGCTCTTTGGACGAGTATCCTAAAATTTGGCAGAAGCTTTTATTCACCCTGATCCACTTTCCATCGAGGGCGACAAGCGCCATCCCAATTCCAGAATATTCAAATGCAGCCCTGAACTGTGCTTCACTCAGGCGCAGATCCTCCTCCGATTTCTTCTTGTCAGTAATATCAACCATACTAACGCTTGACCGCAGCACACCATTTGAATCTTTAAACATTACGGATGACATCTCATTAAGGAAACGATCTCCGTTCTTGCGAATGCCTATTAGTTCTGCCTTTGCATAACCTTTCTCTTTTCGAAGTGTCAGGAAGCGGTTTAAATTAGGATCCGAAGTATCCATAATCATAGATCTCCCCGATCCCTTTAACTCTTCCAAACTATATCCAAACATGTCTATTGCTGCGCGATTTGCTTCCAGAATTGTTCCATCTTCATCACCAAGCAAAATGGCATTAAGTGAATTTTCGATAATCGATTTATATTTCTCCTCGCTGTCTTTTAAGAGAATACTTTGTACCTTCAGCTGCTCAATGTCCTGGATCGTTCCGAATATTCTTACACATTTTCCATCTTTAAATTGTGGATTTCCCCGTATTCTAACCCAAAGATTATTTCCTTTTTGGGTTAATATTTCGAGGTCTTCATCAAATGATATACCCTTTTCAATAGCATTATTTATCCGGATTAAAAGTGTTTCCCTGTTAATTCCTGCCTTAAAAAATAGCGTTGCATTTGAATAATCTGGTATAAAATCAGCATCCACCTCATGGATTCTCTTAACCATTGCCGACCAGAAAAGGGTCTTTTCAACAAGATCAATTTCCCAGGATCCTATCCGGGCAACTTCATTGGTTTCCTCAAATAATTCGAGAGTTCGCTTTAGTTCATTATTTTTTGCTATTTCGGATGTTATATCCGATGAATACATAACTATTCCACCTATATTACCCTCATTATCAGTCCATGGCATAATCTCCCAGCTAAGCCACTGAACGATGCCATTAAGCCTGATAAACTTATCTTCTGGATTTTTTCGGGTTTTTCCCTGCAGACAGGCTGCATGTATTTCTTTCCATTCTTCATTTATTTCAGGAAAAATATCGTAATGGGAGATCCCGAGAAAATTCTTGCCTTGCAGCCCGTAATCTTCTATCCACTTATCCGAGGCCGCTATATAACGCATTTCCTTATCAACTACAGCTATGGCTGTTGGTGTGGCAGAAATAATACTCTTCAGATTATCATTAAAATTCATGTGAACAACAGTTAAGAAAGCTGCGAAATCAAGTATACATTTTTAAAAATAGCCTTACCATTCAAAGAAAATAAGACTAAAACAATTACAACTTATTAATTCCAATTCCAGAGGGACTGCTCACTGCTGAGATCTGGTCCGAATATTGTATAATTTACTTAAAAAAAAGTGTTTTTAAAATTAGCAATAAAATTATGGCAACTTTTAATGAGATCCTGCATTCAAACAAACCGGTGCTGATAGATTTTTCTGCAGAGTGGTGCGGCCCTTGTAAAATGATGACACCTATCCTTAAACAATTAAAAGGCATGCTTGGCGAGAAGGCAATGATCCTCAAAGTTGATATCGATAAAAACCCGGATGTAGCCCGGCAATATAATGTTCAGAGCGTCCCGACGCTGATACTTGTTAAAAATGGTGAAACCAAATGGAGGCAATCAGGGGTAATGCAGGCAAACCAGCTTAAAGCAATTGTAGAAAACCATATCACCTAGCTGAAAATATGTATCGCTTACATATTTGACTATTTAAAATGATAGAGGAATACAACCTGCCCGCTAAATGCAGGTTTCTTTTGATCCTTTATTTCAAGCTCAACTGCGATGGTAGCTTTGGTAACACCTCTTAAATTGACAATTGAATCAAGTTTTACTTTGAGTCTTACATCGCTGTTCACTACCACTGCCTGTCCAAACCTCAGGTTCTCAATTCCATAATTGATCTCCATTTTCAAGTTCTGAATATCCACAATCTGTTTCCATAAATATGGAATCAGTGATAGTGTGAGATAACCATGAGCAATAGTAGCTTTAAAAGGCCCTTCCCGTTCAGCCCGTTCAATATCAGTATGGATCCACTGATGATCAAGCGTAGCATCAGCAAACTTCATAATCTGATCCTGGGTGATCTTATGAAATGAAGAAGTACCTAAATCCTTTCCATTCAAGGCTTCAAACTCTTCGTAACTCTTAATTATTAGCATGTTATATCTTTTGATTTTTGAGTACTCACATTAATTATACCACGACAATGAAAGTGAGTGCCAAAAATAAAGAAAACATAGCATTCAGGCTCTTCTTATAAGCTGCATGGCAAACTTTTTCACACAGCAGTCAATTAACCTGATTTGCTCAAAATGACCTTTCCCTGAACATAAAATCCTATTGAATGTTAATTTTGTACAAATGAGTGAAAAAAGCCGGTTTGCGAAAAAACCAAA